>DATFXS010000092.1:0-4704 GCA_035315605.1 Polyangia bacterium | reverse complement strand
TCGGTGAAGCGGCCGATGCGTCCCGGGAAGTCGTCGGCGAAGCGCCGGTCCCGGTCGCCGAGCGGCAGCTCGGTGAGCGGCCGGCCCTGGAACTGCGTTGGCCAGGCGAGCGGCGCGACGGCCGTCGCGGGCGGTTCGGTGGCTCGCGCGCGCGACGGACGCGGGAGCAGCGGCGCCGTCGCGGCAAGCGCACAGGGCAGGAGGTAAATGGTCAGGGCGCGCATGGACGCTCCTCCCGGCCGGCGAGCGCGCGCGCCACCGCATACAGCGCGGCGGCGAGCATCGCGAACGCGACCACGCCGATGCCCGCATGCGAGAAGCCGGGAAGCCGCGCGGCGCTGGTGTCGGCCCAGAACAGCGCCGCCGTCCGCAGGCCGTTGCCCGCGACGGCGAGC
Source organism: Polyangia bacterium (assembly GCA_035315605.1). Classification (GTDB taxonomy): domain Bacteria; phylum Myxococcota_A; class Polyangia; order Fen-1088; family Fen-1088; genus JADGRB01. Next base: position 4,309 of record DATFXS010000092.1, on the reverse strand, counting down.
AGGCCGGCCGCACCGACCGCCAGCAGCGACGCGCGCGCGCGCAGCCGGAACAGCGCGGCCAGGCAGCAGGCGAGCAGCAGCGCCGCCCAGAGCATCCGCATGCCGCTGCACGGGGCGTCGATCATCACCAGCGCGTCGCCCGCGCGAAGATAGACGCCCTCGCGTTCGACGGCGGCGCCGCCGAGCCGCAGCAGCACCTGGGCGACGCAGCCGCTGGCGATCCGGAGCGGGTAGCCGAGGTAGAACTGCAGCGAGGCGGCCATCGGCAGGCCGAGCAGTCCGAGACCGACGGCCCACGGCCGGAACGGCGTGCCGTGCCGCCAGAGCGACCAGGCGAAACCGAGCGCGAGAAACGCGAGCAGCGCGCTGGCGAGTCGCGGAACGAACGGAAAGGTGACGGCGTACGCGGCCAGCGCGATCGCTGACGGCAGCAGCGCCCGCGGGCCGAGCGCGGCAGGCCCGGCGGGCGCCGCCGGCGCGCGTGCGGGTAGGACCAACGCGAGCAGCAGGGCGGCCAGCGCGGCGGCGTCGTCGCTGGAATCGCCGAGGCGCGCCGCGTACCACGGCCAGATCGGCCAGCACGCAGCCGCGGTCGCAGCCAGCACGGCCGCCTGCGCGGGCCGACTAACCCGCACGCAGCGTCCCCGCGGCCGGCAGCCGGCGGCGCGCGCGCACCGCGTACACGAGCAGCAGGGCGACCAGCGCCAGCAGCGCCCACGTCTCGGGCTCGGGGACGGTCGGGACGGCGGACGGCGCGCTGTCACCGCCGGTCACCGCGTCGGTCGCGGCCTGGCTGTCGAGAACGACGGCGCCGCTGACGGCGGTCACCAGGTGATAGTGCGTGGCCAGCGCCAGCGCTTCCTTCTGCTCCGCCTGCGACGGCGGCGCGCCGGACTCCGGGTGCAGCAGGTCGTCGATGCGCTGGAACGCCCACAGCCGCGCGAGATGGTCGGACGCCCACACGCCGGGGACTCCTCCGTCGCCCCCGCTCGACGTGCGCGTGCGGACGGCGATGACGCGCTCCCGAGAGCGACCCGTCAAGTCGTTCAGGAACCGCTCGAGATCGGCGTGGCCCGGCAGGTAGCGCGGCACGGCCTTGAAGTTGCGAACGTCGGCCAGGGCGGAGAGCAGCCGGTTCTCGCCGCCGATCGCCGCGTAGCTGTACACGGTGGGCGCGTTCTTCCGTCGTTCCATGCGCTGCCGCAGATCGTCCGGCGGCGCCACCAGCAGCGACTGGGGCCCGTGGATCCACAGCACCGCGCCGCGCGGAGAAGCCGCCGCCAGATCCCAGGCCGCGGCAAGCGCGGGCAGGCTGTCGGTCCCGCCCGCGAAGTCGACGGCTCGCAGCCGCGCGGCCAGCGTGGCCGGGTCGGTGGCCCGATCGCCCGCCGGCACCACCCCGCCCAGCAGATCGACCACCTCGTCGCCGGCGATCTCGACCGCCACGGGAAGGCCGCGGGGAACGGTCTTCAGAACCTCGGCCAGGACCGGCCCGGCCGACCTCATGGCTTCGCTGCCGTCCAGGGCCACGACCAGCCGCAACGGCGGCTCCTCGTCCACGGGCCGCACCACCTCCTGCCAGATGATCGGATCGGATGAGACGGACGCGACGGGATCGCCGGGGCCGTGCGCGAATGTCCAGGCCATCGCCATCGTGGGCGGGCGCTGCACGGTCACCGCCGCGAACGGCGCCGGGATGGCCGGCTCCGGAATTTTCCCGCGCACCTCCTCGCCGTCGACGTGTTGCTCACGCACAAGCGGCGGCGCCGGCGGCACGAACGGGCGCGCGCTGGCGATCCAGACCGCGTGCGCGACGCCCGCCGGAACGTCGAAGTTGCGCTGCGTGATGTACGGCATGCCCAGCGTATCCGCGCCGCTGCCCGTCAGCTGCAGCGGCGCGGTGATGCCGATGCGCGCCTTCATCACGCCGCCGTTCGGCTGCACCGGGAAGCACTGCACGAGCACGCGGTCCGGCGCGCTCGTCGTCACGAGGATCGGATCGCGCCGGGCGCGGACCACCCGCTCGTAGGCGCGGCGGGTGAGATCGCGCCCCGCGAACGCCGCCTCGTGCTCGACGCCGTCGATCCAGAGCGTCACGCGCGACACCACGCCGCCCGGCGGCAGCGCCAGCTCGGCGCGCGCCTCGCGCTGCATCGGCGCGTCGTTGCGCAGCTCGAACGTCCACTCGACGTAGGCGTACCCGGCATCCGCGGCGATCGATCCGTCGAAGCGCGAGGTCTGCAGCGACAGCCCGGGCAGCGCGACCACGCCGACCTCGTCGCCTCCCTGCTTCACGTCCCAGCGCCGATCGGGGCGGTTGAGCGGATTGCCGCCGAGGCGCGGGATCGCCTCGTCCTCGACCGGGCGCCCCGTGACCCGGAAGTAGATCTCTCGCGTCTTGTCGCGCGGGATTGGCGCCAGCACGTCCATCACGGCGCCGACGACATCCAGCTCACCATGCCACTGACCCGCCGCCGCCCGCAGCAGGAGGTCCCGCTGTCCGATCCGGCGCAGCCAGGCGACGCCCGACCGGCTGACCGCCGGGTTGTCGGACGCCGCCCGCACCAGCAGCACCCGCGTCAGCAGCGCCGGAGCGCTCAGCGCCACCAGCGTCGCGATGCCGGCCGCGACGCCGCCCCACGCGAGGCGGCGGGCCGGACGCCCCAGCGCCGCCCGCAGCCGGCGCAACCGCGCCAGCGCGTAGAGGCCCGTCATCAGCGAGAGCACCGGCGCCAGCGGCAAGAGGCCGAGACCGACGAACGCGATCGCCAGGACGGCAATCGGCGTCATCGGCGCGAAGATCAGCGCGTAGACGCCGGAGACCGCCACGGCGAACGCCTGCGCGAACACGATCGAGTCGATGTGGGCGCCGTCGCGGCGGCGGAGCGCCCAGATGGCGAACGCGCCGGCCAGCGGCACCGTGGCCAGCGCGAAGACATGGCCCACGGTCGGCAGCGGATCGAACCACGCCTCCGCGCACATGTGCAGCAGCGCCTCGACGAGGATCGTGATCGTCGGCAGCAAGATCCCGAACACCACGACGAGCGCCGTGCCGAAGCCGGAGATCCCGGGCGGCTGCGCGGAGGAAGGTTTCGATTCGAGCGGCGCGAGGCTGGTCTGCATGCGACCAGGCTAACGCCCGGTCCACGACGCCCGCGCGTGACGTCGGCGAAGCGTCGCGCCCGGCGGCTGAGCGGTCGCCCGCCGGCCTGAACGGCCTACTTCTTCTTGGCGCCGTCCTTGGTCGACTTCTTGGTCTTGGCGGCGGGCTTTTCCTCTTCGCCCTCCGCCGGCGCCGCCGCTCCCTCGTCGTTCGCCGCCGCCTCGTCGGCCCGCTTCCTCTCGGCGTCTTCCTCGGCCTGGCGCTTCTTCTGCTCGTCCTGGGCCTTCTTGTTGGCGGCGTCCTCGCGCTTCTTGTCGTCGTCCTGCGCCTTCTTGACCGCGTCGGAGTACTCCTTCTCCATCTCCTTGTTGCGCTTCTCCTCGCAACCGACCGGCTCGCACTCGCCCGGGCATTCGCACTTCGCCTTCTTGTTGGTGCAGACGCAGCCGTTGCCCTTCGCGTAGCAGCCGCACGCGTTCAGCGTCACGCCGGGCGGCGCGTTGCCCGGCTTGTCAGCGCCACCTTTGCCCTTGTCTTTGTCCTTTGCCGCGGCCGCGATGCCGGCGGCCGCCAGCGCGAACAGAAACGACAGGATCACCACCCAACGCGAACGTGCCATGGTCGAGTTCCCCCCGATGAAGCTGGTTGCAGGATGGCTTGCGGCGCCGGGCAGGTCAACACCCTCCGGAACCCCGACGGCGTTCTGCGCTAGACTGCCCCGCGCATGACCGTGGAGAAGATCACGCAGGCGCAGATGCTCTCGGAGTTCGGCGCGCCGGGCGTCGAGAACCCGAAGGTCGTCGACCTGATCAGCGTCGACCCGGCTTCGGGCAAGGTGGTGTTGACCATGATCGAGCGCCGCGCCTGGGGCGCGGACGCCCACCAGTTCCAGCAGATCGAAGAGAAGATCAACCGCTACATGGGCTACGCCCTGGACGGGTTTCTCGTCCAGCATCATCCGGATTACGAGGGCAAGGCGGTCCAGCTCCGGCTCGAATGTGCGGAGGCGCCGCACGGCGAGGCCGTGCTGTTCGTGGCGGCGGCGGCGCGGGCCGCGCGCGACCACGGCCTCGAGCTGGTGGTCAAGGTCGTCCCGCCGGCGGCGTGACAGTGAGGGGCGAGGGAGGCGCTCGGTGAACGTCGTCCTGTTCGGCGCGTCGGGCATGGTCGGCCACGGCGTGCTGCTGGAGTGCCTGGACGATCCGG
>DATFXS010000091.1:0-2294 GCA_035315605.1 Polyangia bacterium | reverse complement strand
GGGCGGACTCGAATCTTCATCATCGTCGTGGGACTTGGCTGCCTCCTCGTCGCCGGCGCCTGGATCGCTTACGGTCGTCAGGCCCGGACCCAGATCCAGGCGAAGCCCACGGTTGCCGGTCCCTCCGGACAGGCGCCGCGACCGGTTCCGGTGGTCGTCGCGCCGGCACGCACCGGCGACCTGAACGTTTATTTGACGGCGCTCGGCACGGTCACTCCGCTGAATACCGTCACGGTCAAGAGCCGCGTCGACGGTGAGCTAATGAAGACGTACTTCACCGAGGGTCAGGTCGTTCGCGCCGGCGACCTCCTGGCCGAGATCGATCCCCGCCCCTTCCAGGCGCAGCTCACGCAGGCCGAAGGACAGCTGGCGCGCGAGCAGGCGAACCTCGCGAATGCCAAGCTCGACCTCGAGCGGTACGAGCGGCTGGCGCAGCAGGAGATGATCGCGCGCCAGCAGCTCGACACGCAGCAGATGACGGTGAAACAGGCCGAAGCCGCCATCAAGATGAACACGGGCCAGATCGAAGCGATCAAGCTGCAGCTCACGTACTGCCGGATCACCGCGCCGATCACCGGGCGCGTCGGCCTGCGGCTGATCGATCCCGGCAACGTCGTCAAGGCGAACGACACGTCCGGCCTGGTCGTCATCACCCAGCTCGAGCCGATCGCGCTCGTGTTCAGCGTGCCCGAGGACAGCCTGCAGCCGATCCTGCGGCGCTTCCGCTCGGGCGCCAAGGTTCCGGTCGACGCATTCGACCGCGAAGGGCGAACGAAGATTGCGACGGGCACCCTGGTGGCGATCGACAACCAGATCGATCCGGCCACCGGCACCGTGCGCCTGAAGGCGTCGTACCCGAACACGGACGACATCCTCTATCCGAATCAGTTCGTGAATGCCCGGGTGCTGATCGACGTGCTGCACGAGGCGGTGCTCGCGCCGGCGGAGGCGATCCAGCGCGGTCCGCAGGGCGCCTACGTCTACGTGGTCAAGCCGGACAAGGTCGTGCAGATGCGCCGGATCCAGCTCGGACCGACCGAGGGGCCGACCGTGGCGGTCCGCTCCGGCGTCACCGACGGTGAGTTGGTCGTCGTGGACGGCGCGGAAAAGGTTCAGGACGGCGCTCGCGCCGAGCCGACCGCGCGCAAGGCCACGCCCACCGGCGCGCCCGGAACACCCGCCGGAGCGCCTGCCGCGCCGGGAGCCCCCGCCGGCGCCCCGGGAGCTCCCGGCGCAGCGCCCGCCCCGGGCCCGGCGGGACCACGCCGCCCACCGGGAGCGCCAAGCCCGGCGGAAGCGCCGAACCCAGCGGCGCGCCCGCCCCGGCCGGGAGCGTGAACCTCTCCCGTCAGTTCATCGTCCGCCCGGTCGCGACGTCGCTTCTGACGGCGGCGATCGTGCTGGCGGGCATCGTGGCCTATCGCCTGCTGCCTGTCGCCGCGCTGCCGCAGGTGGACTATCCGACCATTCAGACCGTGACGTTCTATCCCGGCGCGAGCCCGGACGTCATGGCTTCGGGCGTCACCGCGCCGCTCGAGCGTCAGTTCGGCCAGCTTCCGGGCTTGAAGCAGATGACCTCGATCAGCTCGAGCGGCTCGTCCATCGTGACCTTGCAGTTCGACCTGGCGCTCTCGATCGACGTCGCCGAGCAGCAGGTGCAGGCGGCGATCAACGCGGCGGCGACATTCCTGCCGCTGGATCTTCCGAACCCACCCGTTTACAGCAAGGTGAATCCGGCCGACGCTCCCGTGCTGACGCTCGCCCTGACGTCGCCGTCGCTGCCGTTGACGGCCGTTCAGGATCTGGCCGACACGCGGCTCGTGCAGAAGATCGCGCAGCTTCCCGGCGTGGGGCTCGTCACTCTGTCGGGCGGCCAGAAGCCGGCGGTCCGCATTCAGGTCAACCCGGCGCGGCTGGCTGCCAACGGCCTCACGATGGACGACGTGCGCGCCGCCGTTGCGGCCGCCAACGTCAACCAGGCGAAGGGCAGTCTCGACGGACCGTTCCAGTCGTTCACGATCGCGGCCAACGACCAGATCCTCCAGAGCAAGCAATACAAGGCGCTCGTGATCGCCTACCGCAACAACGCGCCGCTCTTGCTCTCCGACGTGGCCGACGTGATCGACGGGGCCGAGAACATCCGGCAGGCCGCGTGGATGGGCAATCAGCCCGCGATCATCGTCAATATCCAGCGGCAGCCGGGCGCCAACCTGATCGAGGTGGTCGATCGGGTCAAGCAGCTCCTGCCGCAGCTACAGAGCTCGCTGCCCTCGTCGGTGCAGGTCACCGTCCTG
>DATFXS010000090.1:0-3632 GCA_035315605.1 Polyangia bacterium | reverse complement strand
ATCGAACACGGCGCCTTCGTCCGACGGCAGCTCCCGCCAGGCGGCGACCGCCTGATCCCAGGCGGCGCCCGACGGGGCGCGCGGCCGCCCCTTCAGGTAGGCGAACGTCGTCTCGTCCGGCGCGATCATGCCGGCGCGCGCGCCCGCCTCGATCGACATGTTGCAGACGGTCATCCGTTCTTCCATCGACAGCGCGCGGATTGCCGACCCGCGGTACTCGATGACGTGCCCGGTGCCGCCGCCGATGCCGAGGCGCGCGATCACCGCCAGCACCAGGTCCTTGGCGGTCACGCCCGGACGCAGCTTGCCGTCGACGGTCACCGCCAGCGTCTTCGACGGGTTCTGTAGCAGGCTCTGCGTCGCCAGCACGTGCGACACCTCGCTGGTGCCGATGCCGAACGCCAGCGCGCCGAACGCGCCGTGCGTGCTGGTGTGGCTGTCGCCGCAGACGATGACGGACCCCGGCTGTGTCAGCCCCAGCTCGGGGCCGATGACGTGCACGATCCCCTGCCCCTTCGTCCCCAGCGCGTGCAGCTCGATGCCGAAGTCGGCGCAGTTCTTCTCCAGCGCCGCGATCTGCGTGGCGGCGGCGTTGTCCAGCACCGGGATGCGCCCGTCGCGCCCGCGCGGCGTCGTCGGCGTCGAGTGATCCATGGTCGCCACCGTCCGCTCGGGGCGCCGCACCTTGAGGCCCTTCTCGCGCAGCCAGGTGAACGCCTGGGGCGAGGTCACCTCGTGCACCAGGTGCAGGTCGACGTACAGGATGGCGGGCGTGTCGGCGCTCGCCGCGCGCACGAGGTGCGCATCCCAGATCTTCTCGAACATCGTTCGAGGCTTCGCGGTCCGAGGCTCTTGGCTGGCCGGCTTCATCGACCCCACTCTGGCCCCGGCCCCGGGCGTCCGTCCAGTGACATCCGCCACCTCATCAGTTAAGTATTACTTAACTATGGATCCGGCCCTGATTCCCGCCCTCCACGACGCGCTGGTGGTCGCCCAGACTGGTTCGGTCGGGGAGGCCGCCCGGCGCCTCCACAAGACCGCGTCGGCCGTGTCGCAGCAGCTCCGCCGCATCGAACGCCGCTTCGGCGTCGCGCTGTTCGAGCGCGCCGGGCGCGGTCTGCGTCCCAGCCCCGCCGGCGAGACCGTCCTCGGCAGCCTGACCCGCCTGTTCGACGAGGCGTCGTCGCTGGAGGGTCTGCTCGACGAGCTGGCGACGGAGCGCGTGACCACGCTGCGGGTCGCCGCCAGCGACTATCTGGGCGAGGCGCTGCTGCTGCCGGTCTTGCTGCGCCTGGCGGCCGACGCGACGCCGCTGCGCTTCGACATCACCACCACGAATTCAGTCGAGGCGGCGCGGCTGCTGGCGGACGGCTTGATCGATGTCGCGATGGTCAGCAGCCACCGGCCCGCCGGGCCGGACGCGGTCGTCCTGTGCCGCCAGCGCTTCTACTGGATCGCGCCCCGTCGCGGACGCGGCCGGGCGCAGCCGCTGCGCACGCGCCTCGCCCGGGAACCGCTGCTGCGTCTCGGCGCCGGCAGTCAGGGGCGCCGCGTGCTCGACGAGATGCTGGCCCGCCTGCGCCTGCAACCGCCCTCGACGATCGACGTCCCCAGCGTCTCGCTCGTGCTGTCGTACGCCCGCCAGGGCCTGGGCATCAGCCTGGTGCCGGAGTTGGCGCTCGCGCGCGGCGACCGACGGCGCCTGGTGATCGAGCCGGCCGACGTCGCACCGATCGACGTCCACCTGGTCTGCCGCCCGACGCTCAGGCGCACCCGCCCGGTCGCTAGCTTCCTGGATGGGCTGGGCGAGGAGGCGCGGCGCGCGGCCGCACCTCGTCGCTCCGCCCCACCCTAGCCTTCGGTATCGTAGAAGAGCGTGATCGACAGACAGTGAAACTGGCTATCGGAGCTTTGCGTGACGATCTTGTCGACCACGCGCGCCCGCGGGTTATCCGCCAGCCAGCGCGTGATCACGTCGCCCAGCATCTCCCGATCCCTGGCCTTCGTGGCCGTGAACACCTTGACCCCCATCATCATTTCCTTTCGATGCTCCTTCGAACTGCAGGTCGCAATCCGGTGCAATCAACATGCCCGTCACGGGACCGCTTACATTCGGCCTGCGCGCACGCCGCCCCACGACAGTTCGTGGGACACCCCACGGCGGTTCGGAGTTATCCGCGAAAAATCGGCGTCCGATGGGGGCCGCACCCGACCGTAACCGACCGCGCCGGCAGACGTAGAAAGGTCGGGAGGACCAACTGCCGATCTCTGCCGTCGAGCGACCGGACTTGTGGTGCGCCTCGCCCCGTTCTATCAAGGGGGCGGACGGATCATGGCGACCGAGCCCGAGGCGCAGGAAGCGGCCGAGCTCATGGCCCGTTACTGCCGCGGTGACGCCGCGGCGTTTCACCGCCTTTACGCCATGCTCGCCGCGCGGATCCTCGCTTATCTGACCGGGCTGCTCGGCGACAAGGCGGCCGCCGAGGATGCGCTGCAGCTGACGTTCCTCAAGCTGCACGAGGCGCGTTCGAGTTATGTGCTCGGCGCGAACCCCATCCCGTGGCTCTACACGATCGCGCACCGCACGGGCCTCGACGAGGTTCGCAAGCGCAAGCGCAGCCGCGTCCGGCTGAGCAAGGACGGCGATGTGCCGGCCGAACCGGCCGCCCACATCACGGGCACGGCCGCCGAGGGTCATCCCGACCCCGCCGAGCCGGCCGAGCCGGCCGCGGCGGGCGCGCTGGCGGCCCTGGCCCAGCTGCCCGAGAACCAGCGCCAGGCTCTGATCCTGACGAAGGTCCACGGGCGATCGATCGCCGATGCGGCGATGATCACCGGCAGCACCCCGGGGGCGATCAAGCAACGGGCGCATCGCGCCTACGTGACGCTGCGCCAGCTGCTCGGCCGCAAGGAGGTCGCATGAGCACGAAGGACTTCGACGATCGCGTGCTCGGCGAGGCGACCGGGGTCGGCGCGCTGCCCCCGCCGCCGTCGCCGGATCTGCTGCGAGCCGTCGGCGGCATGAAGCCGGTGCGGACGCGCCGGCGCTTCGCCGCCCTGGCCGTGGTCGCCGTGGCCGGGCTGGTGGGTCCGGCGATCGTGCTCGTGCGCGGACCGTATCGGCGCGACCTGCACGGCCTGCCGATCGCCTGGCTCTGCGCCGCGGCGGCGCTGTGGGGATCGGCGGCGGCGCTGTCGCTGACGGCGGCGCTGGTTCCGCGGCGCGGCGACGTGCTGCCGGCACCGAGTCGGGCGTCGCGCGTCTCCGCGATGGCGATGACGGCGCTGGGGCTGTTCGCGCTGCTCGCGACCGTCGACGTGCCTGGCCTCAGCATGCTGCCGGCCGAGCGCGGCTGGACGCTGTTCGATTCCTGCCTGCACTGCATCGGCACCGTCGGCAAGGTGGCGGTCGTGTTCCTGGCCGTCGGGCTGGCAATCCTGGCGCGGCTGGTTCCGGTCGGTGGGGCGCGCGTCGGCATGGCGCTGGGCGCGGCGGGCGGCGCGGTCGGCGGCCTGCTGCTGGTGTTCATCTGTCCGTTCGCCCAGACCGCGCACGTCGTGGGCGGGCACGTCGGCGGCCTGGTGCTGGCGTCAATCGCAGGCGCGCTGCTGCTGCCGGCCTTGGCGCGGAT
>DATFXS010000089.1:0-6118 GCA_035315605.1 Polyangia bacterium | reverse complement strand
GTTCCCCCCGTGACGAGAATGCCGGCGCCGCGCGCTTCCTTCTTCATGGCACCGACCTGAGCGCGCGCCGCTTGCGGGTCCGCGGGTTGCGGACGGCGATCGGACCGAGCGTGCGCCCGTCCCACGCCGCGCGCACCGCCTCGACGTCGAGCACGGTCGCGACGCCGTCGCGCAGGTTCTCGACGACCCGCTGGGTGAACGCGGCGACGAGCCGCCACGCCTCCTGCGCGGGCAAACCAACGGACAGCGCGCTCAGCCAGTCGGCCGACAGGAAAGGTCCGAACGACACGGTCAGCTCGCGCGCGCGCGGCACGGCCGTCCCCTTGGGAAGCGCGTCGAAGGTGCCGCCGACGTGGGCGGGCAGAACGCCGACCTCGGCGCGCAAGGCCAGGTACCCGAGGCTGGGCAGGAACTCTGCCATCTCGCCGCTGACCGACCGCGTCCCTTCCGGAAAGACGACCATGCTGCGGCCGCGCCGCAGAACCCCCTCGGCCGTATCCATCGACTTGCGGATCGATCCCGACCGCTCCATCGGCACCAGGTTCGTGAAGTTCTTGAAGTAGGCGCGCCGGTAACGGTTGCGGAAGAAATAGTCCGCCGCCGCCAGCGAGGTCAGGTCGCGGCCCGCGTCACCCAGCGCGACCTTGATGGCGCCCATGTCCAGGTGGGAGCAGTGGTTGGCGGCGACGATGAAGCTGGTGTGCTGCGGGATGTGGCTCTTGCCGCGCACTTCCGTGGTCAGCACGCGCTGATAGAACGCGCGTTGCGCCCAGGCGAGGCCACGCTTGCCGGCGGTGGCCACCACGCCCGGCACGCGGATCTCCGCGTCGTCGTCCAGCGCCCGCTTGGCGGTCCGCTCCCGCGCCCCGGCGGCGGGGCCGCGCGCCAGCAGCTCCTGCAGCTCGGCGATGGTTCCCAGCGTCGTCACGTCGGCGCTTTCGGGCAGCGCGACGCCCGCGTTCTCGAGCGCGCTGGAGAGCTCGGCGTACATCAGGCTGTCGAAGCCCAGCTCGCCGAAACGGCTCCCGAGCTGAACGTCGGCGCGCCGCCGCCCCGATACCGTGGCGACGGTGTCGAGCAGCCACGCCACCTGGCCGCCCTCGCCCGCTGCCGCGATGACGCCCTTGGTCTCCTCGTGCTTGCGGCGCAGGCGCGCGATCTCGGCGGCGACCTCGCGCCGCTTGATCGATTTCTTCGCGGTCTTGGGCAGGTCGCCCTCCCAGAAGTGAAGGCTCCGGACCCGCTTCCAGATCGGCAGGTCGGCCGACACTTTTCGGAAGTGCTCCTCCACCTTCGCGGTCACCTCCGCCGCCGACAGCGACGCGTCGTGCTCCAGATCGATGACGATCGCGCACGCGACCTGCTCGCCGATGCCGTCGGGCACGCCGACCACCGACAGCTCCTTGATGAACGGGCTCTCGCGGTACAGGTCCTCGACCTCGTCCGGATAGACGTTCTTGCCGTTGGCGTCGACGATCACGTCCTTGGATCGCCCCACCAGGTGCAGGTTGCCGTCGTCGTCGAAACGACCGAGATCGCCAGTGTGGAACCAGCCGTCGCGGATCGCCTGCGCCGTCGCCGCGTCGTCCTGCCAGTAGCCGGCCATCACGTTGCGCCCGCGCGCGATCACCTCGCCCACGCCGGTGGTCGGATCGGGCTCGTCGATCTTGACCTCGATGCCGGGCAGCGGCTGGCCGACCGAACCGGCGATCGGCTTCTTCTTCGGCGACGTCACGGTCAGCACCGGCGCGGTCTCGGTCAGGCCGTACCCCTCGAAGAACGAGAAGCCCATCCCCGTGAACGCCTCCAGGACCTCCGCCGGCAGCGCCGAACCGCCGCTGATCAGATAGCGGATGCGCCCGCCGAAGCCCTCGTGCACGGGCAGAAACAGAAGCTGCCCGACGTCGAAGCCGGCGCGGTTGCGCAGCTCGTAGTTGGCCTTGGCGAGCAGCCGCATGAAGCCGCCCAGCACGGCCGCTTTGTCGTCGAAGCGCTGGAACAGGCGGCGGCGCAGCAGATCCCACAGCGCGGGGACGCCCACGATCGCGGTGACGTGCCCGCGCTTGAGCGCCGCCGAGATCGCGTCGCCCGTCAGCTCGGGCAGGTAGGTGATCTGCGCGCCGTGCGCGAGCGGCACCAGCAGCCCGGTCGCGAACTCGAAGGTGTGGTGCAGGGGCAGCACGGACAGCATCCCGTCGGTGACGCCGAACTCGAAGATCTTCGACAGCTCCGAGACCATGAAGGTGAAGTTGCGGTGGGTCAGCATCACCCCCTTGGGCTTGCCGGTCGTCCCCGACGTGAAGATAAGCGACGCCAGCGCGTCCGGGCTCTGCCGGCGCACCAGCCCCGCGGCCCGCGCCTTCTCGACCTCCAGATCGGGCAGCGCGAACGCGTCGCTGAACGACCAGAGCTTCGTGGCCAGACCGGCCTCGCTGATCGCGCGCGCCAGCGCCTCCTCGTTCTTGTCGAAGAGATCGTCGCCGATCAGCATGCCGACCGCGTCCGACGCGCGCGCGACGTTGACCAGCTCTGCGACCGTCGATTCATACCCGACCGGCACCGACGTCGCGCCCGCCTTCAGCGTGCCGAAGTACGCCATCGCCCACTCGGGGGCGTTCTTGGCGAACAGCATGATGCGCTGGTTGGCCGCCACGCCGCGCTCGGCCAGGAACACGCCGATGCGCGTCGCCAGCTCCTGCAGGTCGGCGTAGCTGTAGGTCTCCTCGCGACCGCCCCGCTCCATGCGCAGCGCGGGACGGGTCGCGTGCAGCTTGGTCGTCGTCTCGAACAGCTCGAGGAGGTCGTGGTAGCTGTAGACCTGCTTCGGCCGCGCCGCGTAGGTCTCGTCCAGCTCGGGCAGGACCCAGCGTTCCAGCCCCGGGAAATGGATGTTCATCCAGTAGTCGTAGATGTCGACGTGCTCCGGCCCCCACACCAGCTTCGCCTGATCGTCGGGCGGCATGCGGTCGCGCAGCGCGCGGATGTTGTCGGCCCGGAAGATGTAGCTGTTCTCGAAGATGAAGGGCCGGAACAGCTCGATGTTCTCGGCCGCCTCGCTGGTGACGCGGTCGACCTCGTCGAAGCCCTTCTTGAAACGATCGATGACGGCCGTGAAACGGCCGGCGCCCCAGCGCGGCCGGATGCGCGCCAGCGTCTCGGACGCCTTGCGCGCGACGCTCTGGAGCTTCGGGATCGAGAACCGCTTGTACTCGGCCTCGGCGACGGGGCGGAACTCCATGCGCGCCGCCAGCTCGTTCAGGAAGCGGTTGCCGCTCTCCTTGTCGCGGAAGCGCTTGCGCTTGTAAAGGCCGGTCAGGGTGACGACCCGGTCCATGTGCAGCGGGTTCAGGTCGCCGCTGCACAGCTGGAACACCAGCTTCGGCTGCTCGACGATCGCCTGCGCCGCCACCATCAGCATCCCGGAGACGACGTGGTCGACCGGCACGACGTCGAGGATCAGCTTGGGCGAAACCGGCAGCACGTTCTGCCCCTTCAGCGCCAGGTAGACCAGCGGCGCCGAGGTCGTGAACCCCTCGTTCCAGCCGCGGAACGGATAGGCGACCGCGCTCTCCACGATGGCGGGCCGGACGATGGCGCGCACGATCCCGGTCTCGCGCGCCACCAGCTGGTCACCCATGCTCTTCGTGTACGTGTAGATGTTGGGCCAGCCCCACTTCGCGGCCCGGTCCATCCCCTGCTTCGTCATCTCTGACCGGATCCACTCCTTGCGCGAGCGGGCGACCGCCAGCTTCAGCGCCTGCTCGTCGTCCGGGTCACGGTTTTCGTCGCGCAACCGGTCGCGCGCCTGCTGGCGCAGCGCCGCCAGCACCTGCGCGTCGTCGGCCAGCTGGCGGATCCGTTCGGCGCCCAGGGCGTTGTCGGCGGTCTCCTGCTCGACGGAGAAGCGCGTGCCCGGCATCTCCTTGTGGCGCGGGAAATAGCCGTCCAGCGTCTCGTCCTCCCACACTTCGCCGGATCGGTTGCCGGCGACGAAGCAGGTGCTGGTGTGAATCAGCGCCGGACGCTTCATCCGCTTGGCGAACGCGATGACGTTCTTCGTGCCCTCGACGTTGGTGCGCAGGGCAGACTCGAGCGGCGGGTTGAACGTCACCCGCCCGGACGAGTTGATCAGCACGTCGATGTCCTTGGCGACCCGCTCCGCCACCTCTTCCGACATCCCGAGGTTCGGTTCCGTGATGTCGCCGTCGACAACCACCACCTTCTCGCGCAGGAACGCCGCCAGAGCTTCCCGGCCCCCGTGCTTGTCGCGCAGCGGGTCGAACGCGGGCGATGTGACCACGCTCTGCCAGAAGCGCGCTTCGCTGTCGGTGCCCGACCCGCGCCGCACCATCACGTAGGCGCGGCCGATCTGCGGGTAACGGTCGAGCAGCATGCTGAGCAGCACCTTGCCGACGAACCCGGTGCTGCCGAGGATCAGCAGCTTCCGCCCGCGGAAGACTTCGGATGGCGACAGCACGGGCGCCGCGGCGGCGGCGCCGGTCGAGACAAGCTCCATCGGGCCCGCTTCTATCGCGCCCGGGCACGGATTTCCACCCGGCGCGTCGTTTCAGTGTTTAGTCGCCGCCCGGCAGTGTTTAGTCGCCGCCCGCGTCGGCGCCCGGACAGCCACCGGGCACGGGCGTGCAGGTGCCCTCCCAGTTGCGGACGTTGCATGCCATGCACGGATCGGCGCAGGCGGTGTTGCAGCAGACGCCGCCGACGCAGAAACCGGACGCGCAATCCCCCGCGAGCTGGCAAGCTGGGCCTTGCTTGACGTGGCAGCGACCGGTGCTCTCGCAGTAGCCGTTGACGCAGTCGGTGTCGTTCGCGCACGTGCTCTGGCAGGCGTTGGTGGTGGGGTCGCACCGGTAGGGAACGCAGATGATGGTCGCTCCGGCGCGGCAGTTGCCCCGGCCGTCGCACACCATCTGGCCGAAGACGGCGTCCCCGTTGCACGAGCCGGCGCCGCAGACCGTGCCGAGGACGCGCTGGCGGCAGGCGCCCGCGCCGTCGCACGTGCCGTCGTTGCCGCACGTCAATGCGATCTCCACCGGGCAAGCGCCGGCCGTCTTCGCGGGCGCGCCCGCGGCGATCGTGACGCACGTGCCGACGGCGCCGGCCAGGTCACAGCGATGGCAGCCGTCGGCACAGTCGGCGTCGCAGCAGACGCCGTCGGCGCAGAAGCCGGTCATGCACTCGCCGCCGGCCACGCACGCCGCGCCATTCTTTTTCAGATCGCCCGTGGGGATGATGCCGCCGACGCCGCCGGTCCTCGCACCCCCGCCGCCCACGCCCGCGGCGCCGCCCGCGCCACCGGCCTTGCCTCCGCCACCTGCGTCAACGGTGCCCGTCCCTGGCCCTCCCGTATCCAGCCGCCGCGTGCTGCATCCGGACCCGAGCGCTGCGCCGGCAATGGGCACGCTCAGAAAAAAGATGACCGCCATCCTCCGCATCGCGGACACCTCAGTTTACGCTCATGGCGATGCGCGGTCGGGGGATTCTGATGTTTACGCTGGCCGCGAGCAGCGGGATCGCGTGCAGCTCGTCTCTCCAGCTGCCCGACGCCGCCGGATCGGGCGGCGCCGATGCGGCCGGCGGCCCCTGCATCGCCGCCGATATGAGCTTCCCCGCGACACCGGCTGGTCCGGACGCCCCGCCCTGCACCTTCCAGCTTCCGACCCCCACCGTCTGCTCCGGCAACTTCTCCGTGCAACTGGACAATGGGCAATTCGTTACCACAGACCCGGAAAACGGCTGGTCCTATACCGACGTGAACCTGCGGACGATCCAGATCCGGGGACCGGTCTGCGACCAGATCACCGCCGGCGCAGTCCAGACCATCTGCATCACGTATCAATGCATCTCCGATCGCGACGCGAAGCGCGACTTCGCGCCCATCGATCGCGAAGCGATCCTCGACCGGCTGTCGCGGTTGCCGCTGTCGACCTGGAGCTACAAGTCCGACGGCCAGCGGACGCGCCACATCGGGCCGATGGCGCAGGACTTCAAGCTGACCTTCGACGTCGGCGCGAACGACAAGACGATCTTTCCGCTGGACGAGAGCGGCGTCGCGTTCGCGGCCATCCAGGCGCTCGATCAGCGCTTGAAGCGGCTCCAG
>DATFXS010000088.1:0-3518 GCA_035315605.1 Polyangia bacterium | reverse complement strand
CCAGCCGAAGGTCCAGCCGGGCGAACCCTCGGGGAGGTAGTAGCGGTGGCGCGACGGCACCACCGCGAAGAAGGCGGCGCCCGGCGGCACCTGCTGGGGCGGCCGCCCGGGCAGCTCGAAGCACCCCCAGCCGGCCAGCGTGAACTGGAAGAAGACCAGCGGGTGATCGCGCCGGCCGAGCCGCTTCATCCCGTCCCAGTGGTAGCCCTGCGGGTCCGTGCGCGTCTCGACGCTGCCGAAGTAGGCGTTCATCGGCGTCCACCAGGACGGGCCCTCCTGCGGCTCGCGCGCGGCGTCGACCAGCTGACTCAGCCGGGCGGCCCAGGCCGGCGGCGGCTCTGGCCCCGGCCCGCGGCCGGCGACCACCTCCGACGTCTGCACCTCGAGCGAGCTGCGGCGCCAGCGTTGCGCAGTCTTCACGAACAGACCATTAGCATGCCATTGTCGCCATCGCGTACGGAATTAGCTGCGTTTCTCTCGGAACCGACGGTCTTCACAGATAGACCATCACCGCGCCGGCGGTCGTTTTTTGAGCCACAGAACCGGCCCTGCTGCAGCAATATGAGGAGGCCGATCCAGGGAGACGCCCACGTCATGATGCGTAGCAACTGCTTGCCGATGCTTTTTTGCGCCGCGATCGCGGCGGCGGTTTGCGGCGAGGCGCGCGCGGCGCAGACGACGATGACGATCTCCATGACGCCGCCGCCCGCGGCGCCGCGCATCCAGCCGCCGTTCGTGGTCGGCGCGAAGCCGGGCGCGCCGTTCCTGTTCGCCGTCCCCGCGACCGGCCAGACGCCGCTGACGTTTTCCGCCACCGGCCTGCCGGCGGGCCTGTCGCTGGCTGCCAGCAGCGGCATCATCAGCGGGACGACGCCCGCGGCCGGGTCGTATTCGATCATGGTGACGGTGACCAACGGATCCGGCACGGCCAACGCCACGATCACGCTGATGGCGGGCACGATGCTGCGGCCGACGCCGCCGATGGGCTGGAACAGCTACGACTCGTACGGCGCCAGCATCACCGAGAGCCAGATGATGGCGCAGGCGCAGGCGGTGCGATCGACGCTTCAGCCCTTCGGCTGGAACACCGTCGTGATCGACTACCGCTGGTACGAGCCGAACCAGCCGACGGATGCGAACGGACGCTATCTGCCCGCGCCCAGCAAGTACCCGTCGGCGACCGGCACCACCGGGTTCACGACGCTGGCGAATGCCGTGCACCAGATGGGGCTCGGGCTCGGCATCCACATCATGCGCGGCATCCCGCGCGTGTCGGTCACGGCGAACGCGCCGATCGCCAATTCGACGTACCACGCGACGGACGCCGCGAACCAGAACGATCCGTGCCCCTGGGACACGCACATGTGGGGCGTCAACGGGGCCACGGCCGCCGGTCAGGCCTGGTACGACTCGATCTTCGCTCAGTACGCGGCGTGGGGGATCGACTTCGTCAAGATCGACGACATGCTGAACAACACGACGAAGGTCTATCACCAGGCCGAAGCGGACGCGATCCGGAAGGCCGTCGACAAGACCGGCCGGGCAATGGTGATCAGCTTCTCGCCCGGGCCCGACGATCCGTCGTGGCTGCCAAGCTCGGTCGCCAACCTGAACGCGAACGCCGAAATGTGGCGCGTCGTCGACGACTTCTGGGATTACAACGCCATCACCGATCTGCCAGGCGTGTTCAAGTCCGCCGGGACGTGGCAAGCGGCGGCGGGCCTCGTGCAGGGACACTGGCCCGACACCGACATGCTGCCGCTCGGCTACCTCGGCCCGGCGAACGAGTGGCACGCGTCGGGCGAGACGACGTTCACGCACAACGAGCAGGTCACGATCATGTCGCTCTGGAGCATCCTGCCGTCGCCGCTGATCTTCGGCGGCAACGTGCAGTCGCTGACGACGGACACGACGACCGGGCCGTGGACGACCGCCTTGCTGACGAACGAGGAGGTCCTCGCCGTCGACCAGGACAGCCTTGGGACGCACGCCAAGCGGATCGCGCAGCAGGGGACGACGGAGGTCTGGACGCGCGACCTCTCCGGCGGGCGCAAGGCGGTCGCGCTGTTCAACCGCGGCACGCAGGACGCGACGATCTCGGCGACGTTCGCGCAGATCGGCGTGACCGGAACGCCGCGCGTGCGCGACGTGTGGCAGCGGGCCGACGTCAGCGGCATGACGACGGGCCTGTCAGGCAACGTCCCCTACGGCGGCGCGCTGATGTACGTGCTGTCGCCGCCGGCAACCGGCGGCACGGGCGGCAACGGCGGAGGCGGTGGCGCGGGTGGCGCCGGAGGACGCGGCGGTGGCGCGGGCGGCGCTGCAGGATCCGCGGGGACGGGCGGCAGCGCGGGCGCACGCGGTGGCGCGGGCGGCAGCGGCGGCACGGGCGGCAACGCCGGAACCGGCGGCAGCGCGGGCAGCGGCGGTAACACCGGCACGGGCGGCAGCGCCGGCGGCGCGACCGGAACGGGCGGGTCGGGCGGCAACGCGGGCGCGATCGGCAGCGGCGGCACCGGAGGATCCACGAGCGGCACCGGCGGCGGCGGTGCGACGACCGGCGGCGGTGGCGCCAGCGCGGGGACCGGCGGCGCACCGACGCAGGGAAGCGGCGGCAACGGCGCAGGCGGCGCGGGAGAAGCCGGCGGAGGAACCGGCAGCGGTTCGGGCTGCGGCTGCGACATCTCCGGCGCGCCCGCACCGCGCCTCATGATCGTGTTCCTGCTCGCCGCGTCCGTCGCATCACGCGGGCGCCGGCGGCGCGGACCGGACGCGCGAAGGCGCTGACCGCTCGCTACTGAACCCAGTCGCTGGTCGCCTTCGCGGCGAGCCAGCTCTTCGTCAGCGTGCCGAAGTCGGTGAGCTGCGTCAGCGCGGTGTCAGTGAAGATGTTCGGCGTCCAGGCGTTGTCGGTCACCCAGGCGATCCAGCTGGCGCCGTCGCCGTTGATCGTCGTCTGGAAGGTCGTCCCCCAGGTCGACGAATTCGTGTAGGGGACGCCGGTCTGGCTCGAGATGATGTAGCCCCATTCGGTGACGAAGATCGGCGCGCGGCCGACCGCCGCGCTCACCTGGGTCATGAAGCCCGTGCTCCAGTTGCCGGGATAGATGTGAGCCGTGTACATCAGGTTCGTTCCCGTCGGCGGGCTGGCCGTCGCGTCGCCCGGTTTCTGGTCCCACGACATCGACGGGACGATGATGATGTTGTTCGGCGCCTTCGCGCGGATGGTGTCGATCCAACCCTGGACGATCGGCTTGAACGTCGCCCAGGTCGCCGACGTGTCGATCGGCTCGTTGAACGGTTCGTAGAAGACGTTCGTGTAGCTCGCGAACTGCGCGGCGACGTCGGTCCAGAAGGTGGTCGCGTCGGCCGCGGACGTCCCGGTGACCGCGTTGTCGATCTGGTGGTAGTCGATGATGGCGTAGAGGTTCTTGGTGCGCGCGTAGTCGACGGCGGGCCGCAGCACCTTCGTGACGTAGTCGGCCGCGTTCATCGGCGTCATCGCCGCGCACGACGCG
>DATFXS010000087.1:0-2227 GCA_035315605.1 Polyangia bacterium | reverse complement strand
CCGCCGGCGCTGATGCCCGTGCCGCCGTTCGGGTTCGGCGTGATGTCGTAGATGATGTTGTCGGGGCGGGTCGAGTCGCCGGAGACGCCGCCCACGGCGGGGATCGATCCGGCGGCGCCGAGGTGGTCGAGGCGGAGGTTGTTGCGCGTGCGCCAGGCGATGTCGTGGTCGGCGCACGACGTGTCGCCGCTGACGCCCACGCCGCCGACGACGACGTGGCCGGGCCCGTAGAGCGCGAGGCCGCCGCCGAACACGTTCACGCCGCCGATGCGGTTGCCGACCATCGGATCGTTCTTCGTGCCGTAGTTGTCGGCGTTGCCGGCGTACGCGACGGACGTGTCGACCGGGTTGCTGACTTCGATGCCGTAAATGATGCCGCCCGGTTGGACCGCCGAGTAGAGGTTCGCGGTCGAGAGCGCCAGGCCGGCCGGCTGACCGGAGCCGTTGCTCGACGACGAGCTGTCGAGGCTGAAGGCGTTCGCCGTGTTCGCCTTCTGCGCGGAGATCACACGGCTGCCCGGCCACTGGGCGGCGCGGTTCCGTCCCGTGAACGCGACGGCGCAGACGAAACCGTCGCGGTTGACGACCGTGCCCCACATCTGATTGTTGAGCCCGCTGGTCTCGGTCGCGGTGGCCGACGCCAGCGCGGCCTGAAGATCGCTCTGCGAGGGGAGCCCCGCACACTTGTTTCCACCATCGTCCGCCGTCACGGATCCGGAGACGAACAATCCGCTCGTCATCGTGACGACTGCGAACAAACGCGCGCGCCTGGTGCCGTTCATCATGATCTGACCTCCGTTGAGAATCGCAACGCGGCGACGGTAGGACGCCGAGCGGCAACCGGCCTAGCGGGTGATCACCTGATTCACGGCGCACTTTCCGTGACAATTCCCGCTCGCAGAAGACGATACTTTCCGCGGTGCTGTAGTTCAGCCGGCACGTGACGGACGTGGCCGGGGATCAGATCGGCGAGAGCAGGGAATTAAAGGATTTCTCGATGCCAAAGACAGGGATGGAACGGGATTGCGGTTTGAGAGACGCCGTCGGCGCGATTTCTTTGCTGGCGGTGTTCGCGATGTCGTGCAGTCAGTCGGGGCCCGGATCGTCGGCGAGAGGCGGATCGGGCGGTGCCTCGGCCGCCGGCGGAACCGGCGGAACGAGCGGCTCGACGGGAAATCCAGGCAACGGTGGTGCGGGCGGTAGCGCGGGCACCACCGGAGGCGCGGGCGCGGCCGGCGCGACCGGCGCGATCGGGGGGACGTCGGGCACGACCGGCGCAGCGGGCGCGGGCGGGGGCGCGGGCGGCACCGTCGGCGCGGGCGGCAGTGCAGGCGCGGGCGGCACCGTCGGCGCGGGTGGCAGCGCCGGCACCGGTGGCGGCGCGGGCGCGACCGGCGGCACCGGCGGCAGCGGTGGCAGCGCCGGAGCGACGGCAGGGCGCGGCGGCGGCGCGGGCACGGCAGCGGGCGGCTCGACGGGAACGGGCGGCTCGACGGGAACGGGCGGCTCGACCGTCTGCGCGCCGCCGTCCGGCTCGCCCACCGCAACGCCGATCCAGTTCAACGACAACGGCGGCTGGAACTGGCACATGGACGAGCGCGCCATCGTCGACACGAAGGCCAGCAAGTTGATCATCGGCTCCGTCGCGAGCGGCGGCACGCGGAACGGCTACGTCGAGGCCGTCACCTATGACCTCGTCGCCGGGACCAAGAAGCTGAACACGCTCGGCACCGCCCTGGCCAGCAACGTCGACGATCACAACTCGGCCTCGTTCGTGATTCGGCCCGACGGCAAGTACGTGGCGCTCTGGTCCAGCCATCGCACCGATTGCTTCACGCGCTTCAGCGTCTTCAACGGCACGTCATGGTCGGCGGAGGGGCAGTTCGACTGGGGCCCGCTCGGCTGTCCGTGGGCGGGCGCCAGCACGAACCTCGTCACCTACGCGAATCCCTGGTACATCGGCACCACGATCTTCGCCGCCTTCCGCTCCGTCGACACCAGCCCGGCGTTCATCACGTCCACCGACGGCACGAGCTGGAGTTATTACGGCCGGCTGACCTCGTCCAAGCAGGTCGGTTACGTGGCGGGCTACTACAAGTACTGGGGCAACAACACCGATCGCATCGACTTCTGTGGCACGGAAGCCCACCCCCGCGACTTCGACAACAACCTCTGGCACGGCTATGTCAAAGGCGGCCAGGTCTATAACTCGGCGGGCACGGTGATC
>DATFXS010000086.1:0-9460 GCA_035315605.1 Polyangia bacterium | reverse complement strand
CTCGCCGATCTCGGCCAGCGCGCGCGCCGGCTCGGTGCGCCCGGCCGGATAGGCCGCCTCCAGCGCGACCAACAGATCTCGGATGTGGCCGCCGCGCGTCCGCGGCGGCAGGTACTGGCGCGTCTTCTCGTCGAACAGCACCAGCCCGGCCGGATCGCCCTGCTGCGCCAGCAGGTAGGCGAGCGCCGCGGCCAGGTAGCTCGCGTAGGCGAGCTTGGTGACGCCCTTGCGCCCATATCCCATCGACGCCGACGAGTCGACGAGCAGAAACGTCCGCATCTCCGTCTCGTCCTCGAAGCGCTTGATGTAGTAGCGGTCGCGGCGCCCCACCGCCTTCCAGTCGATGCGGCGGATGTCGTCGCCGGGCGCGTACTCCTTGTGCTCGGAGAATTCGATCGACGACCCGGCGTGCGGGTTCTGGTGCATGCCCGCGAACGCGCCCTCGACGATGACGCGCGCCCGCACGCTCATCGAGCCGAGGCGCGCGATGTCCGTCGGATCCAGCGCCAGCGGCTTGCCGGCCGTGGACCTGGCTTCCGGCTTCGCGTCCATCTAGGGACGGATCGCGTCGACCAGCCGTTCGACCAGCGCGTGGGCCGTCAGGCCGTCGGCCTCGGCGTGGAAGTTGGGGAGCACGCGGTGGACCAGCGCCGGCCCCGCCAGCGCGCGCACGTCCTCGATCGCCGCGGCGTAGCGACCCTGCAGGATCGCGCGCGCCTTGGCCGCCAGCACCAGATACTGCGACGCCCGCGGGCCCGCGCCCCACGAGACGTATTTCTTCACCAGCTCGGGCGCAGTTGCCTCGGCCGGCCGGCTGGCGCGACAGAGCGCGACCGCGTGCTGGACGACGTGCGGCGCCGCCGGCACGCGCAGCACGACTTCCTGCAGCTCGAGGATGCGCTCGGGCGACAGCACCTTGCGCACAGTGGGACGGTACGCGGTCGTCATCTGGTTGACGATGCGCACCTCCTCCTCCGCCGACGGGTAGCCGACGTCGATCTGGAACATGAAACGATCCAGCTGCGCCTCCGGCAGCGGGTACGTCCCCTCCTGCTCGATCGGGTTCTGCGTCGCGAAAACCAGAAACGGCAGCGGCAGCGCGTAGGTCTGGCCGCCCGCCGATACGCGGTACTCCTGCATCGACTGCAGCAGCGCCGCCTGCGTCTTGGGAGGCGTGCGGTTCACCTCGTCGGCCAGCACGACATGCGCGAAGATCGGCCCGCGCACGAAGCGGAAGACCCGTCTCCCCGTGGCGCGGTCCTCCTCCAGCACGTCGGTGCCGGTGATGTCGGCGGGCATCAGGTCGGGCGTGAACTGGATGCGCCCGAACGACAGCGCCAGCGCGTCGGCCAGGGTCTGGATCAGCAGCGTCTTGGCCAGCCCGGGCACGCCGACGAACAGGCAGTGCCCGCGCGCGAACAGCGCCACCAGGAGGTGGTCGATCACCCGCTCCTGGCCGACGATCCGCTTGCCGATCTCGGCCAGCAGCACCCGCCGCGTCGCCGCCACTTCGCGGACCGCGTCGAGATCCCGCTCGGGATCGACGAACGGCAGCGGCGTCGCCCCCGGATCCTCCACCGTGATCTCGCCGGAAGGAGTCTCCGGGTAGGGGGACGCCGGACCCCTATCGGACATCGCCAACCATTGGGCACCAGAATGCCATGCCGGCGCGGCGCACGCCACGGCCCCGGCCGTGCTCAGCGCTCGCCGCCGGCCGGACCTCTACGATACCGGACGCAGGCGGGCGGCCGCCGACTCCGCTTGGTTGCCGCGCTGCTCAGCAGCTTCTCGCAGAACGGCCGCTGGGCGCTGCACGCCGGCTTGTCGGCCCTTATGGCGCAGTAAAGAAGCATGGACTCATCGTTTGGCTCGCAGGCCTCGATCGAAGCGTCCTCGGCCGCCGGAGTTGCCGCCACGATCTCCTTGGCGAGCTGCGCGCAGCCCGCGCCGTCGCGCGCGCACGCGAAGGCGGAGAACCGGAGGCCGACCATCGAAAGCGCGGCGCAGAAGAGAGGACCCTTGAGCGCCTTCGCCCGCTCCTCCTCCTCGTGCGGCGCGAGCCGGCCGAGCGCGCCCGCCAGCCGCTCGAGCGTCCGCGACCGTTTGAGGTCCTTGGGGTACCCCGGCTCCTTGCCCTGGTAGAGCCCCGAGGCGACGTAGCAGGCGTAGCTGTCCCCGAGCGCGCAGCCTCGCTCGTAAAGCCGCAGGGCGCGGCTCGGGTCCACCGTGAGGCCGCGCCGGCCGAACTGGACCATCTGCCCGAGCGCCGCACAGGCCTGGATCGCGGAGAGGTCGCACGCCTTGGTGACCAGCGCGACCACCCGCGCATCGTCCTTCTCGTCAAACAAGGCGTTCACGAGACAGCCGTCGCCATAGTCCCGCTCGCACAGGGCCGCGAACAGCGGGAGGGCGGGCGATCCCTTGTCCAGTCCGTCGTCGATACGCATCTTCTCGGCCAGCGCGGCGCAGGCCGGCGTGTCCAGCGCGCCGCACGCGTCGCCCCGGCGCGCATCTCCGCCGCCGCCGTCGGGGCCGGCCGCGAATGCGATGACGGCCGCGACCACGATTCGCATGCGCACCCATGTTAGTCCGCCCGCGGCCGACCCGCTTGAAAACGGGGCGCGGAAGAGATACGCAAACGGCTAAGGAGAGCGCCATGCCGCGTCCAAGACAGACCCTGCTGCTATCCGTCGCCATCGCCGCCCTGGTGCTCTGCGCGCTGGCACCGCGCGCCGCGCACGCGCAGGCCAAGGGGAGGATCTACGTCAGCGACGTCGAGTTCGGCGCGTACGGCTCCGAAAAGGAGATGGCGGGCGCGCTGAAGCGGCAGTCCAAGACGACGATCAAGGAGGAAGGCGGGACCTGGCCGCTCAACTTCATGATCTTCCTGAACGCGGCGGCGGGCGCCGACAAGATCAACATCGTCTACTACGACATGTCGAAGAAGCACGAGCAGGTCGACTTCGCCGAGGTGGGCGTCAAGCCCGACCAGAAGATCGTCCAGCTGAACGGCCAGGCCGTGTCGAAAGAGAAGGGGTTCGTGAAGGGGCACAAGTACGAGGTGAGGGCGACACGCCTGATCGGCGGCAAGGAAAAGGTCTACGCGAAAACGACGATCACCCTGAAGTGAAGCGTTTCTCGCTGGCGTTGACGCTGACGCTGGCGCTGGCGGCCGCGTCCACGGGCTGCCGGCGCGCGCCGTCGCGCGGCCTGGCCAACCGCAACCTCCCGCGGTACCGCATCCCGACCCTCCCCGCGACCGAACGCGCCGCCGACCTGGTCCGGCGCATGACGGTCTCGGAGAAGATCGCGCAGACGATGAACGACGCGCCCGCGATCCCGCGCCTGGGCGTGCCGGCGTACGAGTGGTGGAACGAGGCCCTGCACGGCGTCGCGCGCGCGGACCGCGCCACCGTCTTTCCCCAGGCGATCGGGCTGGCCGCCACCTTCGACGACGATCTGGTCAAGCGCGTCGCCACCGCCATCTCCGACGAGGCGCGGGCCAAGTTCAACCTCGCGCAGGCGCGCGGCGACACCGGTCGCTACCACGGGCTGACGTTCTTCTCGCCCAACCTGAACCTCTTCCGCGATCCGCGCTGGGGGCGCGGCCACGAAACGTTCGGCGAGGACCCGCTTCTGACCGCGCGCATGGGCGTCGCCTTCATCGGCGGCATGCAGGGCGACAACCCGCAGTACTGGAAGACGGTCGCCACCGCCAAGCATTTCGCCGTGCACAGCGGTCCCGAGGCCGAACGCCACACTTTCGACGCGCGCGTCAGCCCGCACGATCTCGCCGACAGCTATCTGCCGCACTTCGAGGCGGCGGTGCGCGCCAGCCGCGTCGGCTCGGTGATGGCGGCGTACAACCGGGTCAACGGGCAGCCGTGCGTCGCCAACTCGACCCTTCTCAACGATACGCTGCGCCGGCGCTGGGGGTTTCTCGGCTACGTCGTCGGCGACTGCGGCGCCGTCGACGACGTCTGGGCCCATCACGCGACGGCGGCGACCCCGGCGGCGGCCGCCGCCGACGCGCTGCTGGCGGGGACCGATCTCGACTGCGGTCGCGCGTATCGGCACCTCGACGACGCGCTCGCGCAGGGGCTGATCAAGGAAGCGGATCTGGATCGTGCGCTGGACCGGCTGTTCATGGCGCGCTTTCGTCTGGGTCTCTTCGATCCGCCGGAGCTGGTTCCCTGGTCGAAGCTCGGGTCCGAGCAGATCGAGTCGCCCGCTCACCTGAAGCTGGCGCGCCAGGCCGCGGCGCGATCGATCGTTTTGCTCGAGAACCGCGGCGCATTGCCGCTCGGGCCGGCGATTCACCGGCTGGGCGTGGTCGGGCCGATGGCGGACGATCTGCCCGTCCTGCTCGCGAATTATCACGGCATCCCGTCGCATCCGGTCCGGCTGCTCGACGGTGTTCGGGACGCGGCCGCCGCCCGCGGCGTCACCGTCCGCTACGCGCCCGGCGCGCGCCTGGTCGAGACGACGCCCTCCGCCGTCGCCAACGCGGTCGCCGTCGCGCGCGATTCGGACGCCGTCATCGCCTTCGTCGGCCTGGACCCCCGGCTGGAAGGGGAGGAGCACGGGACCCGTTTCAATCCCGGCGGCGATCGCCTGAATCTGGATATGCCCGCCGCCCAGCGCGAGCTGGTCGAGGCCTTGTTCGCGACGGGCAAGCCGGTGATCGTCGTGCTGACGGGCGGCAGCGCGCTGGCCGTGCCGTGGCTGCCAGCGCGCGCCGCGGCCGTGCTGTATTCGTGGTACCCGGGCGTCGAGGGCGGGCACGCGGTGGCGGACGTGCTGTTCGGCGACGTCAATCCGGCGGGGCGGCTGCCGATCACGATCTACCGTTCGGCCAGCGACCTGCCGCCGTTCCCCAGCTACGAGATGAGCGGGCGGACCTATCGCTACTTCGAAGGCGAGCCCCTTTACCCCTTCGGGTACGGGCTGTCGTACACGACGTTCCGCTACACGAAGATCGGCGCCGTCGGAGGCAATTACGCCGCCACGGCCGTCGAGATCGAGAACGCCGGCACGCGTGCCGGCGACGAGGTCGTGCAGGCGTACATCCTGCCGCGCGACCTCCCGCCGTACGCGCCGCGGCGCTGGCTCGGTGGCTTCTCGCGCGTCACCCTGGCGCCCGGGGAACGGCGCATCGTGAAGATTCCGCTGACCGGCAATCCGCTGACGCTGGTCGACGAGACCGGCGCCCGGCGGCACCTGACCGGCGACGTCGACATAGCCGTCGGCGGCCGGCAGCCCGACCGCACCGGCCATTACGCCGACGAGACGCAGGGCGCGACCACGACGCTGCACCTCGCCCCGGCGGTCGCTCCGCCTGCGCTGCGTCCCTGAACGCAGCCCCGCGCGTGCGCCGGCTCAGCCTGGATTCGGCGGCGGCGGCGGTGGTGGCGGCGGCGGCGGCGTGGGCGGCGTGCTGGTCGTCGCCGGCGGCGCCGTCGGCGTGCCCGGCGGCGGCACGATCGGCGGCTGCGGCATCGTCGTCGGCGGTTCGATGCACGACGACAGGTCGAAGAACAGGAACTCGAGCGCCTTCGCCTGGCCCGACAGCAACGTGACCTTGCAGGCCGACGGGAACGGCTTCGTCGGATCGGAGTCGTCCTTGGCGCCACCCCCCGTCGGCACGGGCGCCTCCTTGACGTGGATGTCCGTCAGCACGACCTTCCCGCACTGCGCGTCGGCGGCCGCCTCCACGGGCGTCGGGATGGTCAGGTACTGGACCGACTGCTGGATCGAACCCGACGCCGGGATGTAGAGCCAGCGCTGCGCCGTCGGCGCCGTCGTCGTGTTGACCGAGTGCTGGCTGCCGTAAAGCTGCATCTGGCCCGCCGTCGTGGTCGCGCCCGTGCTCATCAGCCACGTGCCGAACGCGGCGCCCTTCGTGAACGTCGTGTCGATGATAGCCGTCACCGGCGTCGACAGATCGGACAGCGTGCCGAGGTAGCCCGCCGTGGACGGCCACGGCGCCGGCCCGCTGCGCAGCCAGTAGAAGTGCAGGTGCGAATTGAAGAGGCGCCCGCCCGAGTCGGCGTACTTCTTCACGTTGTTGATGTACGGCTGCTTGGCGTTCGGATACTGCCCGCCCTCGCACGAGTGCACGATGATGTCGTAGCCGAGCATCTTGTTCGGGTCTTTCCAGAGCGTCTGGGCGTCGTGGAACGCGGCGCCGCCGAGCGCCGGGGTGAAGCTGGACGCCCCCTGGCCCTTGCCCATGGCCATGTCGCCGCCGACGTACATGTGGACCCGGCCCGAACCGGCGTCGGTCGTGAACTCGCTGTCGGCAATCCCGATCTCGCGCAGGAAGCACTCCAGCGCGTCCGACCCGCCGGTCGTGACGGCGATCCGGGGGAGGTTGCCCTCGGCCGTGCTCTTCGGCAGCCGCAACAGGTTCGCGTCCGTGATCGGGTTGTCCTGGCACGTCTTGATGCTCGGGATCGAAACCTGACGGCGCCACTTGCCGACCTGCATGACGATCGGCACGTTTGTCGTCGTCGGCACGGGCTCGATCGTCATCGTGAAGTGGCCGGTGGCGTCGGTCAGCGCCGACGCGATCGGATGCCCCGACACCATGCCGTTGCACTTGTCGCACGACACGCCGTCGGGGACCGGGTCGAGGTTCGTGCTCGGGACGTAGACGGCGATGTTGTAAAGCGGCACCTTGCCGGCCGGGTCGTAGACGCTGCCGCTGATCGTCGTCTTCGTCGCGCCCGTGCAGGTCGGCTGAACGGTGATGGTCGAGCCCGGGCAGACGTGCGCGGACGTGCCGCTGGTCGGGCAGGCCATGCCGTTCGTGCACGCACCGCAATCCTGCGTGCCGCCGCAGCCGTTGCCGATCACGCCGCAGTACTGCCCGCCCGTGGGCGTGCACGACACCTTCACGCAGGTCGGATCGTTGCAGACGTTCGGGTCGTAGCCGGGCCCGCCGCAGGTGCCGCCGTTCGGGCACGGGTTGCAGTTCAGCGTGCCGCCGCAGCCGTCGCCGATCGTGCCGCAGTAGCGGGTGTTGTCGGGACCGTTGCAGGTGATCGGGACGCAGCCCGGATCGACGCAGATCCCGCCGTTGCAGACCTTCCCCGACGCGCAGGTCCCGCAGGTCAGCTTGCGGCCGCAGCCGTCGCCGATGTCGCCGCAGAAGCTGCCGCAGGTGAGCGGCGTGCACGACGCCCCACCGACGCACTGCAGGCTCTCGCAGATGCTGTCGCCGGGGCAGGTGCCGCAGTCGAGCTGTCCGCCTGGACAGCCGTTGCCGATGAGCCCGCAGTACTGCCCGCCCACCGGGGTGCAGGTCGCGGTCGGCGTGCAGGCGCCGCCCGTGCCGCCGGTGCCGGTGCTGCCGCCGATCGAGATCAGACCGCCGCCGCCCTGGCCACCCAGGGAGGAGCCGCCGGTTCCGGCCATGGACATCCCGCCCATACCCGTACCGCCGCTGCCGGGGGAGTCAGTCGATTTGGGCTTGGTGCCAGCGCAGGCCGCCGCCGCGGCGACAGCGCACGTGAACAGAAAAAAACCGTGCCCAAAGCGAGGCATGCCGACTGGGTTGTCGCCGGGCAAAAAAAAGGCTCGGACCCCGCGGGGATCCGAGCCAAAAGAGGCAATGTGGGAAGGTAGGTCAGCCGCCTACCCGGGCCCGCTTGCTACCGGAAGAAGTAGGTGAAGCCGAAGGAGCCGCTCGGCTGGCCGCCCAGCGCGATGTTGGTTCCTGAGCCCGTGTCGCCGAACAGGAAGACGAGACCGGCGCGGGCGAACAGCGCGACGTTCGGCGTCAGGAACGCGCGGACGGTCGCGCCCGGTTCGAACGCCGTGACGGTCGTCGACGGCCCCGGCCCGGAGGTCGTGTTGATGGCGATCAGGGCGCCCAGCGAGAAGTCGCTGGCTGAGCCGCGATGCAGGTGGTACCAGCCGCCGGCGCCGAACGTGAGAGCGGTCTGGCGCTGGCCGCTGCCAGGAATCTCGGCGCTGGTGAATCCGAAGAGCCCCTCGACGTGGAAGACCGCCATGTCATAGACGAACTGCCCGGCCGGGAAGGTGGTGCCCGTGTTGGACAGGATGACCCCTGCGCCGACGCCGATGCCCGCCCCTGAGCCGCCCATCGAGACGGCCGCTGGTGCGGGTGCCGCCGGAGGCGGCGAGTCCTGGGCCTGCGCCGCGGCCCCGAGGCCGAGAACGACAGCTGCTGACAACGCCATGATCAGCTTCTTGGTTCGATTCATTTCGACACCTCGCGGTTTGTGGATATCCATGAACTATTTCGCCTATTTGACGATCCCAGGTACCCCGGGAAGGCGGGTCTCGTCAACTTTTTGGCCGGCAGCAAATTGTTGGGCGCCCTCACGAATTCGAGGACGGCGACGTCGCAGAACCGGAAACGCGAGCCCGTGCGCCGCGGAATTACTCGCCTTCGGCGAGGGTCCGGCAGAACCCCTGCTCGCGCGCGACGGTGGCCGCGGGGGGCCGATCGGCGGGGGGGAGCTTGCCGTAGGCGTCGGCGAGCGCGCAGTGGACGCGGGGATCGAACGGGTTGGTGGCCAGCGACGCCCGGAGCGGTCCGAGCGCCTCGGCCGGCGACCCCTTCGCCACCAGCGCCTCGCCCGCGATCAGGCTGGGCCAGGGGAGGTCCGGGTACAGCGTCTGCACCGGCGCCAGCGCCTTGAGCGCGCGCTCCGGCTCGCCGAGCGCGAGGTAGGTCCGACCGAGCTTGACCGGGAAGACCCAGCTGGCCGATGGGTCGCTGCGCGCCGCCCGCCCGCTGGCGGCGACGGCCTTCGCTCCCTTTTCATATTCGGCGACGGCGGCGCGCGGCCGGTCGCGGCGCAGCAGCATGTTGCCGAGCCGGAGGTGGCGGAACGGCGCGCCGGCCTTCAGCGTGCTGGAAAGGGCGTCTTCTTCTGACGGCTTGCGGCCCGACGCGATCGCGCCCGGCTTGCGAATGTGCGTGGTCGGGATGTCGATGGCCGGAAAAGTCTTGTAGTGCTGTGCGGCCATGAAGGCGCGCCAGCCGCGCTCGAAGTCGGTCCACGAGCCGCCCGCCGCGGCCGCGACGGCGACGCGGGCGTCGTCGCCCGCCGCCACCCGTTTGATCGCGTCACGCAGCGCGGGCATCCCGCCCTTGCTGTGCAGGTAGGCGATCGCGTTCGCGACCTCGGCGAAGGCGAGCGTCGCGTCCTCGGCGGACGGCAGCTTCGCCATCGACGGGTGCATGGCGTCGAAGGGGATCAGCTTGTTGGCGTGCAGCGCCTTGGCCAGCAGGTGCTCCATCGCGGGCGGGATGCGGCCGCCGGCGGGCTCGCGCCAGCGGCGCTCGAGAAACTTGGCCAGCCCTTCCTGCAGCCAGACCGGCGCCTTGTCGCCGGTCAGCGTCGACACCGCGTAGTGGACCAGCTCGTGGTTGATGCTGTCCAGCCACGGGTAGCCGTAGGCGAGCGCGCGCGGCGTCGTCACC
>DATFXS010000085.1:0-2093 GCA_035315605.1 Polyangia bacterium | reverse complement strand
GAGGCGGCGCTGGCGAGGCCGGGCGCGGTGGGAGCGGCGGCGCGGGCGGCTCGGGCGGCGGTTGCGCCGCGTGCCCCGCCTGCACCCGGTGCACGAACGGCACGTGCACCGTCGATCCCGCGTCGCTTTGGAAGGTCCGTTGCGTCAGCGCGTCGATCGCGCAGACCAAGCCGTCGGGCGGCGCCTGGGATCCCGGGATCGGGACGGCGGCGGCGCCGGATCCGCAGTGCGCCTTCTGGCTCGGCAATTCGCTGGCGGCGGAGACGTCCGTCCTCACCGACACCTACGCGCCCGCCTGGAACGAATCGATCACGCCGACCAGCCGGTTCTCGGCCAGCCTGCTGTCGTCGCAGTCGAGCCCCTGGTCGATTCGCGTCACCGACGACGACCCGCCCGCCGGCGCGGAGACGATCTGCTCCGTCAGCCCGGCCCTGGACGCCGCGGCGTTCCTCTCCGGCTCCGCCAGCTTCGCCGCGGCGAGCTGCACGTCGCTGCAGATCGGTCTCGAATGCGTCTCCGGGATCTAGGCACGAAAAATGAAGTGCGCGCCGGGGATGAACGATTCGATGGCGAAACGCGTGTTCCGAGGCGCGCGGCCGGACCGGCGGGCACGGAACGGTCGTAAAGCTTCTGCGCAGATCGTAAACGCCCCGGCGCGAACAGGCCTGCTGGCGGCGTTGCTCCTGCCGCTGCTCGCGTCGGCCAGCGCGACCGCCGCCGCTCCGGCGTGGAAGACGTTGCAGCGTGGCGTCGAGTACGCGGCGCTCGACGCCGGGCCGACCTCCGCCGACGGGCGGATTCACGTCGTGCGGATCGATCCGAAACAGGCGCCGCTGCAGGCGGTCATGGCCTCGGCCGGCGATCGCAGGCCGCGCACGGCGGCCGCCTGGTGCCGCGAGCGCAAGCTCGCCGTCGCGATCAACCTCGGGATGTACCGCGACGACCGGCTGACCAACGTCGGCCACGCGCACGCGCCCGGTCACGTCAACAACGCGCACTGGTCCGAAAAGTACAAGAGCGCGCTCGCGTTCGGTCCCAGCCGGGCCGGCTTGCCCGCGGCGGCGATGGTCGACCTCGACACGCCGGGCACCGAAGCGGGCCTCGCCGCGTATGGAACCGTCATCCAGAACCTGCGCTTGATCCGCGCGCCCGGACGGAATGCCTGGGGCAAGCAGCAGCGCCGCTGGAGCGAGGCGACGGTCGCCGCCGACAAGGACGGGCACATCCTGTTCATCTTCTCGCGGCGGCCCTACGCGATGAACGACTGGAACGACAAGCTGCTCGCGCTACCGCTCGGCATCACGGCGGCGATGCACGTCGAGGGTGGCCCGGAGGCCAGCCTGTCGATCCACGCGGGCGGCGTCGACCTGGATCTGAACGGCAGCTACGAGACCGGCTTCAACGAGAACGACGACGAGAACGCGCAGTGGCCGATCCCGAACCTGCTCGCCGTCCCGCGCCGCTGATCATGCGATCGCTAGAACGTGAAGCGCATCATCAGGCCGCGCGGCAGCTGCACGAACCGGGGGTGGCTGTTCGGGCTGCTCGAACCCGGGCCGCTGTCGGTCGGGACCGCCAGTGCCAGGCCGACGGTCAACGACAGCACGGCGGGCGCGGCGATGACCAGTCCGTACCCTCCGTACGCCACGGCGGCGTCCCCATTGATGTCATTCCGATGCCGATAGCCGTTTACCAGGAGAATCGTCGATGTCGCCGCCAGCACGCCGCCGATGATCAGAAGCGCGGTCCCCACGCGCGGCGCTGCGGCTCGGGAGCCCGGAGCTGCGGGCGTGACGGGCGCGGGCGTCGGCGGCGCGACGGGGCCGTCGGCGATCGCCGGTCGCGCTGCGGCAATGACGGCGGCGATTGCGACGGCGGTGACGAATCGGGAGACCACGGTCGTATGATGATGCAACCGGAGCGCCGCCGGGAAAAGCCGCGATGGCATTGCGTCGCGCCCGCCCGGTGAGATGATGGGTGCCGAGATCTTGACGCCTTCCAACGGATTCAGCCGGGTTCCCTGGGCGGCTATCGCGATCGGCGCGGCGATGGTCGCGTCCACGGCGGTCGGGATCAGCGGCTGGGAGCGCGTG
>DATFXS010000084.1:0-4246 GCA_035315605.1 Polyangia bacterium | reverse complement strand
GTAGCCATAGGGGAAGAAGTCGATCAGCTGGTGCGCGACGCTTCCGTGCCCGAGCACGTGCGCCGCCGCGCGATCGATGTCCGCGTTTCCCGCGACGGTGCGCTTGTACGTGAACGCGTGGGTGTCGCCCAGGCAGCTGAGCGTCAGCCCCGCCTTGATGCGGCCGGCGCGTTCGCGGTTGCGGGCGAGCCAGGTGATCGCGCCAATCGTGCCGGGCGCGTACAGGAAGCGCAGGGT
This sequence comes from Polyangia bacterium, assembly GCA_035315605.1. Lineage (GTDB taxonomy): Bacteria > Myxococcota_A > Polyangia > Fen-1088 > Fen-1088 > JADGRB01. The sequence continues at coordinate 4,009 of DATFXS010000084.1, read as the reverse complement.
GTGCCGGCGCGGGCCCGCCGCCAGGCGCTCCGCCAGCGCGACCGACACCGCGATCCCGGACAGGTTGTCGTCGGCGAGCGAAGGGTGGCAGACGTGGGTCGAGATCAGGATCTCGTCCTCGATCTGGCCGGGCAGCACCAGCTCGCCGTAGGTCAGGTGTCCGGGCGCCAGCGTCGAATCGACGCAGACCTCGTAGGGGACGTCGGGCAGGGCGTCGAGCTGGCGCTGCGTCAGGCAGAAGCCCCAGCGCTCATCGTAGTAGGAGGTGCGGTAGGGGATCCAGTCGGGGTGATCGGGCAGCGCGTGCAGGTGGGGGCGCAGCTCGGCCAGCGACATCCGCGCGCGCACCGGCGTGCTGTAGTTGACCAGGTGCAGGTTCGAGCGGCGAAAATCGATCACGCGCGCGCCGCTGCCGTCCGCGACGTAGGCGTCGCGCACGTTCCATTCGGGCGGCACCGTCCAGTCGAGCACCGGCGTTCCCGACGGCACCTCGGTTACCGCCAGCGGGATGCGCTGCGCGAGCGCGCGCAACGTGGCGCGCACGCCGTCGCCCGTGATGCTGCGACAGATCGGGTACAGCTCCTCGACCAGCGCGTACATCCGCTCGCCGTCGGTCATGGTCATCCCCCGGCCTGCATCGACGCCGGATCGAGATCGGGGTAGTCGCGGTCGCGATCGGACATGAGCTCCGGCTTCACGGGCCAGGTGATGCCGATCTTCGGATCGTTCCAGCGCAGCCCGCGGGCGGCGTCGGGCCGGTACCGGCGCCCCATGTGATAGAAGACGTCGCACCCGTCGCGCAGCGTGACGAAGCCGTGCGCGAAGCCGGGCGGCACGTACAGGGCGTTCCCGCGCTCGGCGGAAAGCTCGACGCCGAACCAGCGCAGGAACGTCGGCGATCCGGCCCGCAGATCGACGATCGCGTCCCAGATCGCGCCCGACACGCAGCGGACGACCTTGGCCTCCTCGTCGGGCGGGGCGTTGTAGTGCATGCCGCGCAGGGTGAGGGCGCGCGCGTTGCGCGACAGGTTGCACTGCGGCCAGCTGGTCGGCAGGCCATGAGCGGCGAATTCATCGTCGCAGTAGCTGCGAGCGAAGAACCCCCGGTCGTCGGCCCGAGGATCCAGCTCGATGACGACGGCACCCGGCAAGGTCGTTTCGCGGAACTGCAAGCGCGGCCAGCATAACACCCCCGTCATCCAGAGGCGGTGGTGCGGCTCGCCATCTCCTGCATGGACCCGATGAAGGCCTCCGCGAATCGCGCGGCCTCCCTTCGGCTGTAGGTGAACCACCTGAGCTCGAGATCGCCTCGGCTCGCGGTCTTGATCTTGAGCATGTACCGGAAGTTCGTCCGCACGGGCGGGCCGGTCTCCGATCGGCCCTTGATGCCGACCGTCTCGATGTCATCGAACGTCACCCGAAAGGTCTGGGGCAGGAGCTGCGGCACATCGAGGCGATTGTGAAACTCGAGGCCCGCCGGGCTGATGACGATCCAGGGGTTGGTCCGAAAGAGAATCAGGGCCCAGCAGAACAGGAAGACGGAGAGCGGAAGCACGACGATGGCCAGCACCGCGCCGAGCATCAGATCCGAAGCGTCGAGCTGCCCCAGCCGCCATAGATCGTCCCGCACCGTGAGATGACAGAACCGGAGGCCGACGTACGCCATGAACATCGCGAAGGCGCCGCCGGCGACGTACCGCCACCGATTCCGCGTGCGGACCTCGTGCCGATCCGGGAAGACGAGCAGGTCCGCGTTGTTGTCGAAGCTGTCCTTCGACAGCGGCTGCTCGCCCTCGACCATCGCCCGAGCAGTCTAACCGAGCGGGGGAGGGCGAATTCGTCGACGATGGCCCGGCCGGCCCACGCCGCGCTTGTCCCGCGCGGACGAATCAACTAGCGTTGGCGGCCACCATGTCAGCCTCCGTTTGCCGATCGTGTGGTTCTTCGTCTCGCGGGCCGTTCGTCGATCTCGGGATGTCGCCGCTGTGCGAGAGCTATTTGCCGGCCGACGCGCTGAACAAGATGGAGCCGTTCTACCCGCTGCACGTCTGGGTCTGCGGAAATTGCTTCCTGGTGCAGCTGGACGACTACGTGGGCGCCGAGCACATCTTCACGGAGTACGCGTACTTCTCGTCGTTCGCGACGTCCTGGCTGAAGCACGCCGAGGACTACGTCCAGATGATCAGCGATCGGCTGTCGCTGGGGCCGAAGAGCCTGGTCGTCGAGCTGGCCAGCAACGACGGCTACCTGCTGCAGTACTTCGTGAAGAAGGGGATCCCGTCGCTCGGCATCGAGCCGGCCGCCAACGTCGCCAAGGTCGCCGCCGAGAAGGGCGTCGAGACGCTGGTGAAGTTCTTCGGCCGCGAGCTGGGCGCGGCCCTGGCCGCGGAGGGCCGGCAGGCGGACCTGGTGCTCGGCAACAACGTGCTGGCGCAGGTCCCCGACCTGAACTCGTTCGTGGCCGGCATCAGCGCGTTGCTCAAGCCGACCGGGACCGTCACCATCGAGTTTCCCCACCTGCAGCGCCTGGTCGAGGGCAACCAGTTCGACACCATCTACCACGAGCACTTCTGCTACTTCTCGCTGATCGCCACCGAGCGCATCTTCGCCGCCCACGACATGACGATCTTCGACGTCGAGGAGCTGTGGACGCACGGCGGCTCGCTGCGCATCTACGGGCGCCCGGCCGCCGACAAGAGCCGCCCCGTCTCCGAACGCGTGCTGGCCCTGCGCGCGCGCGAGGAGGCCGCCGGCTACCGCGATCTGGCGTTCTACGCCCGCTTCGAGGAGCAGGTGCGCGAGACGAAGCGCAAGCTGCTGGAGCTTCTGATCGCGGCGAAGCGGGCCGGCAAGCGCATCGCCGGCTACGGCGCCCCCGGCAAGGGGAACACGCTGCTCAACTACTGCGGCATCCGCGGCGACTTCCTGGACTTCACCGTCGACCGGAATCCCTACAAGCAGGGGAGGTTTCTCCCCGGCACGCACATCCCGATCCTGGCGCCCGAGAAGCTCGACGAGGCGAAGCCCGACTACGTCTTCATCCTCCCCTGGAACTTCAAGGACGAGATCATGAAGCAGCTGGCGCACATTCGCAGCTGGGGCGGCAAGTTCATCGTTCCGATCCCCGAAGCGACCGTGGTCGCCTGACCGATGCTGGACATCGTTCTCGGCCGGTCCGGCGCTCCGCTCCGCATCCTCTGTCTGGGCGCGCACTGCGACGACATCGAGATCGGCTGCGGCGGCACCGTGCTGCGCCTGCTGGCCGAGCGGCCCGGGTCGACGGTCAGCTGGCTCGTTTTCTCTTCGAACGCCGAACGTGAGCGGGAGGCGCGCGCGGCCGCCGCCGAATTCCTGGCCGACGCCGCCGACAAGCAGATCATCATCAAACAGTTTCGCGACGGCTACCTGCCGTTCCAGGGCGTCGACGTCAAGGACGTGTTCGAGGCGACCAAGCGCGAGACCCGGCCGGACCTGATCCTGACGCCGCACCGCCACGACCGCCATCAGGACCACCGCTTCATCGCGGAGCTGACCTGGAACACCTATCGCGATCACCTGATCGCCGAGTACGAGATCCCGAAGTACGAAGGCGATCTGGGGCAGCCCAACTTCTTCGTCCCGCTCGCGGACGCGACCGCGCGCAAGAAGATCGACCTCATCGTGCGCTCTTTCCCGTCGCAAGCCGGCCGGAGCTGGTTCCGGCCCGAGACGTTCGAGGCGGTCCTCCGCCTCCGCGGCATCGAATGCAACGCGGTCTTCGCGGAAGCGTTCCACGCCCCCAAAGTCGTGATCTGAACCGAGATCCTGGTCGCTTCTAAGCGGGGCGGCGCTCCGCTCGCTGCGCGCCGCCGGTAGGTCGACCTGAGTCTCGCGCGCCCATTCGGTTTCCGGGCGGAGCGAAGCGTTTCTCTGAGACGAGCGGGAGGGACGGCTGTTCGGTCGGCCGCAGCGTAGGCGGCCGCTTGGATCGTTGCGGCCGACGGGATTCCGAGCTTGCTCGCGGAGGCCG
>DATFXS010000083.1:0-2996 GCA_035315605.1 Polyangia bacterium | reverse complement strand
CGGCAACACGGGCGGCACGTCGGTCTGCTCGGTCGGGCAGATCATGTGCCCGGACACCACCTGCATCCCGGCGACAGGGGACGGGACAGTCGCTCATTGCGGGGGCTGCAACGCCTGCCCGAGCGGCGCCACCGCCTGCATCAACGGCACGTGCGGCTGCGCGGTCGCGGGCCAGATGCTGTGCAGCAACGCGTGCGTCGACACGAACACGAACAACTCGCACTGCGGCGGGTGCAACCAGGCCTGCGCGGGGACGTGCCAGGCCGGCACCTGCATGACGATGACCTGCGGCGCCGCGTTCGCCGCCGACGCCACCGGCTTCGTCACCATGCCCGCCGTCGGCGGCAATTGCTGGCACGGCTATGCGTTCACGGGCGGAGACGCCGGCAGCACGATCACACCGGCGAACTTTTCGGCGTGCGGTACGCCGTGCACGCTGAGGATGACGGGCACCGTCGGGGCGGCGACCGCGGCGAACAGCTATTCGGGCCTGGCGTTCATTGGCTTCACGGTCGCTCAGGACAAGGCGTCGACCACCGCTGCGACCCTAACGCCGACCGGCACGAGCTTGACGTTCACGTTCTCCGCGGCGACTGGAAGTCTTCCGCTCCGCGCCGAGGTCTACAGCTCTTCGATGCTCTGGTGCTACACCATCACGACCCCGAGCCCCGTCACGATTCCTTATTCGGCCTTCAACACCCATTGCTGGGACAACACCGGCGCCTCCTACGCGAAGGAGCCGATCCAGAACATCCAGCTGGTCGTGCCGGGCGGCGCGACGGCGACGCCGAATGTCAGCGTGACGCTGACCAGCGTCAAGGAGAACTGATTTTCGACCGGAGACGATCGCGCGCGTAGCATGCGCAACATGCGCCGCATCGTCTCCGCCGCGCTCGCGATCGTCAGCCTCGGTCTGGGCGCGCGCCTCGCCTGGGGCCACCTGACGATCGGGCTCGATTTCGAGGGCGGCGCGATGTTCGTGATGCATTCGGTCGACGATGAATCGATTCACCGGGCCCTGCGCCAGGTCGGATGCGACGCGGACGCCGAGCTGAAAAAGGGAGTCGTCAACGTTCGCAACATGACCAGCCAGAACGCCGCGCGATTCGAAGCCGCGCTCCCGCCCGGGGCCGTCGAATATCGAACGGTCGTATCGCCCGTGCTTGCGCCCGCGCTCGGGCGCCCGCTGGCGGTCGCGCTCGCGGCTCTGGCCGCGCTGGCGTTTCTGCTGAACGCCTTCCGCCCGCGTCCGATCATCCTCGCGATTGGCGGCTGGGCGCTGACGATCGCGGGAAGCGTCTTCGCGCGCGAAGCCTTGGGCAGCACGCTCAGCCTCACCACCTACCTGGGAGGGGCGCTGGGAGGCCTGGCGGTGGTCGCGGTGGCGCTTTGCGCGCCGCGCTTTCGCTTCGGCTGGCCGGGCTGGATCGTCGCCGGCGTGGTGATTGGCGTTTCAGTCCTTCTAGGCACCCTTCACGATCCGATCCTTCGCAACGGCGGCCGGCTGGCGCTCACCTGCGCGCCGGCGTGGCTTCTGCTCGCGGCGCTCATCGTCTGGCTCGCGTCGGAACCCGACCGCTGACGCCTAATCGATGGCGACCCGCTCGCTGCCGGCGACCGCGGCGGCGATCTCCGCCGCGACGTCCAGCTTGTTCTCGACCTTCTCGGCGTCCTGGGCGCGCGCCCGCGTGGCCGGGTGTGACGGGACGAACAGCGAGCAGCAGTCCTCGTACGGCAGAATGGACGTCTCGTACGTGCCGATGCGGCGCGCGAGCGCGGTGGTCTCGACCTTGTCGTAGGTGACGAGCGGCCGCAGCACGACCCGGCGCGCGGCGGCCTCGATGGCGGTCAGGTTTTCGATCGTCTGGCTGGCGACCTGGCCGAGGTTTTCGCCGGTGACCAGCGCGCCCGCTTCCAGCTGATCGGCGATGGCGTCGGCGATGCGCATCATCATCCGGCGGTAGAGCACCACCGCCAGCTCGGCCGGGCCGGTGTCGCGCAGCCGCTTCTGCGCGTCGGTGAACGGCACCACCGTCACCGAGCGCAGCGCCTGCCAGCGCGCCAGATGCTTGCCGAGCGCGAGCACCTTGTCGCGCGATTTCTCGCCGACGTAGGGCGGCGAATGGAAATAGACGGCGTCCAGCGCGAGGCCGCGCTTGGCGGCCAGCCAGCCGGCGACGGGCGAATCGATCCCGCCCGACAGGAGCAGCAGCGCCCGGCCCGACGCCCCGACGGGCAGCCCGCCCGGCGCGTCCTGCTTGCCCGCGAACACGTAGGCGACGTCGGTCCCGACTTCGATGCCGAGCCGAAGCGCGGGCGCGTGTACATCGACGGGAAGGCCGGTCGCCGCTTGCACCGCCGCGCCGACATGACGGTCGATCTCCATCGAGCTCTTCGGGAAACGCTTGTCGGACCGCCGCGCCTCGATCTTGAAGGACGCCGGCCGGTCGCGCGCGACGGCCGCGCGCGCTTCCTCCACCGCCATCGCGGTGATCGCGTCGAGGTCCTCCTTCGCTGCAACCTGGCGGGCGACCGACACCGACACCAGCCCGAACACGCGCTGGAGCCGCCCCGCGGCGTCGTCGGCGTCGGTGGCCGGCACGCGCACCAGCAGGCGGCCGTGGGTCTGCTCGACGCGCGCGCCAGACACTTCGGCCGTCGCCGCCCGCACGTTGTCGGCGAGGATCCGCTCGAAGGCGCGGCGATTGCCGGCCTTCAGGAACAGCTCGCCGTAGCGGCAGAGGATCACGCTCTCCATGTCGGGCGCCGTTCTACCCGAGAGAGCGCGCGGCGTCGACGAGGGCGGCGACGGCGGCGTCGGCGTCCGCGTCGCGTGTCTGGCGCGAGAACGAGAAGCGAAGCACGGCCGTCCGATCGTCGATGCCGATCGCCTTCAGCGTCGGGCTCGGTCCGGCGGTCCGCGACGCGCACGCCGACCCCGCCGAGGCCAGCACGCCGCGCGCCTCCAGCGCGTGCAGCAGCGGCTCGGCGGGCAG
>DATFXS010000082.1:0-12312 GCA_035315605.1 Polyangia bacterium | reverse complement strand
CTGCCCGCCGATCGGGATCGCCAGCATCGGCCGCCGCAGGTAGATCGCCTCGCCCATCAACGTGAAGCCGCCGCTCGCGATCACGCCGCGCGCGGTGCGCAGATCGTCGATGAACCCATCCTCGCTGAACGGCCGATAGCGCAGGTTGCCCTCGACCACGTCTTCCTTTAGATCGCGGCGCAACCCGTAGATGCGGCACTCGCGCCCCGATCGCGACAGGATCTCGGGCAGCGCGGTGTTGGAGGTCGACGTCTGGTAGACGAGCAGGTGATCGCCCTGCCCGCGCTCGGCCGCCAGGATCTGCGGGCGCAGGATGGGCGGCCCCAGCGTCGTGCGCGGCTTTCGGATCTCCGGGTAGAAGAAGGTCGTGATCAGATAGTGGAAGGCGCCCGCGACCTTCGGCTTGATGACGGTCTTCGCGACGCGAAACTCGGTCTCGTGGCCGGCCAGGATCTCGGGCGCGTGCGTGCACCGCGTGACCATCTGGATGTTGTCGACCGACACGACCGGGATCATCCGGTTCATGCCGAACAGGTAGCTCCAGCTCTCGAAGTCGGAGATGACGACGTCGGGCGCAAACTTGTCGGCGATGTCGAAGTACGCCTTGACGTTCTTGGGCATGCCGCTGAGCGCGCCCTTCAGGTTCGCGAGCACGGTCCGGAAGTTGGAGACCTCGTTGTCCTCGTAGACGATGTTGAGGCCCCAGATCTTGCGCACCGACAGGCGCTCGCTGGCGCGCTTCACCAGGTAATCGTGCGCGCGGCCCGACACCACCACCTGGACCTCGTGGTTCCGGGTCAGATGATCCAGCACGACGCCCGAGCGCATCGCGTGACCCATCCCTTCACCGACGACGCCATAGAGGATGCGCATGACGCGTGACTTTACTACGATGACGCCCGATGAACCCCGTGGTGAAGAAGCTGCTCTACAAGGGTCAGAGCCCGGTGCTGGTGCTGGGCGCGCCGCCCGAAGCAGCGGCGCTGGCGAAAGCGTTCGACGCGCCCGTCCACGCCAAGCCGGCCGCGGGGACGAAATACGGCTTCGTGCTCGGGTTCGCGCGGTCGGCGGCCGAAATGGACGCGATCGCCAAGGCCGCGAACCGCGCGCTGGCCGACGGCGCCCTCTTCTGGAGCGCCTACCCCAAGGGAACGTCCAAGAAGTACCAGGGGGCCGACATCAACCGCGACAGCGGCCACGCGCGCATGAAGACGCACGGCTTTGACGGCGTATCGCTGGTGGCGCTCGACGACGACTGGTCGGCGATGCGGTTCAAAAAACTTTGAGCGCTACCAGGGGAGGACCTGGCCGTTGGCGTGCCAGAACGTCCCCGTCGTCTCCAGGGTTAGCGCGTCCAGGCGATCCACCAGCTGCTTCGCCGCGTCCGCCGGATCGATGTTGCCGGTGTGGTCGGTCATGTCGGTGCGCACCCATCCGGGGTGCAGGATCGCGACCGCGACGCCCGCCGGCGCCAGATCGCGCGACAGCGACATGCCGGCCGCGTTCAGCGCCGCCTTCGACATGCGGTAGCCGTAGTAACCGCCGGAGCCGTTGTCGCCGATCGATCCCATGCGGCTGGTGATGAGCGCGATCTTCCCGCCCCGGCGCAGGCTGCGGCGCAGCGCCGCGACCAGGCGCAACGGCGCGATGGCGTTGACCTCGAGCTGTTCGCGGATGTCATCGAACGCGACGTCGTCGAGCCCGTGTTCGCGCAGGATGCCCGCGTTGCAGACGATCTCGTCCAGCGCGGCGCCGGCCAGCCGGCGCGCCAACCCGGCGACCGCCTCGTCCGACGTGACGTCGACGCCGCTCTCGACGCGGACGCCCAGCACGTCCAGCTCCGGCGAGGATTGCCGGCAGACGCCGATGACGTCGCGGCCGGTCTGCTTCAGGTGGCGGCAGAGCGCGAACCCGATACCCCGGTTCGCGCCGGTGACCAGCGCGGTGCGTGCCATCGCGCCGAAGCTTAGCCATCGCCGGGCGCGAGTCCACGATCAGCGACTCGCAAAAATAATTACTGTCGTTCCGGGTTACTGGTGCGCGCGCGGGGCGACCGGCTTCTCGCCCGAGATCTTGGGCGCGGGCGCCTTGGCCGTGGTCTTGGGCGTCGCGGCCGGGGTCGCCGTCCGACGCGTCGCGTGCGTGAACAGCCGCTTGAGGCGCTTGCCCGCGAACGCGCCGCCGTCGCCCTCGCCGTCCGCGTCCTCGATGTCGGGCGGCGCCTCCGGCTCCGGCTTGGGCGCCATCGTCTTGACCCAATCGAGGCACTGCTTCTCGGTGAACGTCGCTTCCTTGCGATCGAACGTCAGCGTCTGCGGTGCGAACGTCGCGTACTCGTCGTCGGTGAGACGCCCGCGCTCGTGCGTCTTGGCCATGATGCGGTGGAGATACTTGTCCCACTGCGGAAGCGGCGCGCCGTGACAGTACTGGACGTAGCGCCGCTTGGGACTGGGCAGGATCGACGAGAACCAGGCCGCCTCCAGCGGCGTCAGCTCGGACGGCTTCTTGCCGAAGTAGTGGCGGGTCGCCGCGCCGATTCCGTAGATGCGCGGCCCGAACTCGATGGCGTTGAAGTAGAGCTCGAGGATCCGCTCCTTCGACAGGTTCTGTTCGATGTACCAAACAAGAAAAAGCTCCTGCAGCTTGCGAGACAAAGTCTTCTCCCGCGTCAGCAGCACGTTCTTCGTCATCTGCATCGTGATCGACGACGCGCCCAGGCGGAAGCCGCCCCGCTGCAGGTTGCGGCGCAACGCGCTCTTGAACTCCGAGCTGACCCACCCCCGGTGCTTGAAGAATCCGTTGTCCTCGGTGGTCATGATCGACCCGACCAGGTAGGGCGAGATCTCCTCGTAGGGGACGAAGTCGGGGTTGTCCGGCCCGATGATCACCGACAGCGTGTCCGGCTCGTCGCTGGCCGGCGCGCCCAGCTTCTTCGGCACCTCGACATTGACGACGATCGATTGCTGCCCCGGCTGTTTCCCGTCCAGGGCCAGCACCTCGGGCGGCGCCTTCACCACCTTGCAGCCGTCGATGCCGACCTTGCCCGTTAGTTCAAGCGCGTCCAGATCGGCGAAGTCGATCTTGGCGCCGACGTCGGCGGCGAAGGTCCCCTTCAGCTCGAACCCCTGCAGGTGCGGAACCAGCGCGGTCGGAATGCTGGTCAGCAGCTTCGCGCACGGCACGCGCGGCACCGAGAACGAAAGCGCGATCTGCGGAATCACGTCCAGCTTCTTCCCGTTCGGATACTTGAACGTGCCCGCCGGCAGCGCCACGCTGCCCGACAGCCGCGCCGTCACGTCGCGCACCCGCGTCTCCAGCTTCTCGAGCTCCAGGCGCCGGGCCGCCGGATAGGCCGTCCCGGCCAGCGTCATCCCGACCGACACGTTCTCGACCGGATCGGCGGCCAGCGAGTCGTGGTGCAGGGAGAGCCCGACCACCGCCAGCTCGCCGCCGAAGCGGACCGCATCGCCGGCCCAGGCGAGGTCCAGCGCGGCGTCGATCGTCGTGTTCTCCGGCGCCAGCACCGACGGCGGCAACACATCGCGGATACGGCCGAGCGAGAACTGCTCGGCGCGCAGCGACAGCTTCCCCATCCCCTTGTCGAGATCGGCGCGCCCTTTGGCTGTCCAGAGCGACTCCTTCGCGCCGCCGTAGCTTCCGCGCAGATCGATGAGGAGACCGTCGGCGGGCCCGGGGACGCCCGCGGGCGGCGGCGCGATGACGCCGGTGATGCCGGTCAGCGCCAGCGTCGGCAGCGGCGAGGCGCGCCCGGCGTTCACGCGCAACGACGGGACGCCCGTCGGACGAAGGCCGGCCAGCGGCGTCTGCACGTCGATCTCGTCGGCGGAGAAGCTCGGCCCTTCGCCCTCGGCGCCCAGCGTCAGAACCCCGCGCACGCCGCGCAGGCGCAGCGCCAGCTTCGCCCCGGGCCGCAGCTCGGCGTCGAAGGACCCGACCTTGACCGCGACGTGCTTCAGATCGTCGCGCGCCTCCAGCGCGCCGTCGGTGATCACCACGTCGGGCACCTTGGAAGACGACGACCCGCCTGTCTCCGCCTCTCCGGCGGGCGTCTCACCCTGGGCGTGCTTGCGCCCGCGCAGCCTGTCGGTGATCGCGCTGACGTTGTCGGCGTCGCCGCCGTGGACGGCGGCGATCCGCAGCCCGTCGAGACGGACCTCGCCGTGCATCCCCAGCGCGATCCCGAGCGGAATCCGCGCCTGCTTGACCGTCAGCAGGGGCGGCTGTCCCGCTGCGCCGGCGACCGCGATGTCGTCCAGCACGATGGCGCCGAGGCCGCCGTGCCCGCTGCCGATGGTGACCGGGCGTCCCAGCTTCTCCGTCGCGCGGCCGGCGATCACGTGCGCCGCGATGGCGCCGCCCGCCACCATATAGAAGACGAGCAGGGCCAGCAGCGACCCGCCGGCGATCGTCAGCCGCGGATGAGCTTTCCGCCAGGCGCGTGCCCGCGCGCCGAAGCCGTTCGCGGGGAGACCGGGTCGGCCTGGCGGGAAGGGCGGCGGCGGCACAGCCCGGGGATACTAGCAGTTTCGGGCCTCGGGCTTCAGGCCTCGGGCGTCGGCCGGATGCTCATCGGCGTTTGGCTGAAATTCCCGAGGCCCGAGGCCTGAGCCCGTTCAGGCCGCGCGCAGCGCCGCCAGATCGCCTTCGTTCGTCGAGGTCTCGGTCAGAGCGCGCGCCAGCTTCCGGCGGGCGTGGAACAGCCGCGACATCACCGTTCCGATCGGGCAGTCGGTGACCGTCGCGATCGTCGCGTACGATTCGCCCTCGAGATCGCACAGCCGCAGCGCCTCGCCGTGTGTCTCCGAAAGCCGCGCCATCGCCTGCCGGACCACGACCGCCGTCTCGGCGCGCGCGTAGACACGCTCGGGCGTCTCCTGCGGCGGCAGCTCGCTCGCGTGCTGATGATGCTCGTCGGGCGCGCCGGCAGCGATGTGAACGCTGCCGCGCCGGCGCAGCCGATCCAGCGCGGCGTTGATCGCGATCCGGTGCAACCAGGTCGTGAACGCCGCGCGCCCCTCGAAGCGGCCGAGATTGCGCCACACCTTGATCATCGCGTCCTGGACGGCGTCCTCCGCGTCGTCGGCGTCGCCGAGCACGCGCATCGCCAGCGCCATCAGCTTCGGCCGCGCCTCGGCGAGCAGTTGCTCGATCGCCTCACCCTCCCCGCTCTTCGCGGCCGTGACCAGCTCACCCAGGTCGGCCGTGGCGGGCGAATCTGCCCCGGCGGGCTGGGGCGTTTTTGCGTTGCGGGGGCGGCTCGGCTGGCGGGTCGTCGGCATCGTCAAAACCTCCGACAGCCGGATATTGCAACCGCAGGGCCGGCCTTTTGTGGTGGGGGCCACGAAATTGTCACCCCCGGGACGCATGCCCGCGCGCGTCGACCTTGTGTATCCGTCGAGGCTGCGGGAGAAAAGGGGGTAGATGGCCAGCACGCTCTTGCCGCAGGGTCGTTCCCTGGCGACGGCACGGCCATGACGCTGTTCCTGGGCGATCCGGGTCTGCTGGCCGCCTTTCGGCAGGGACGGCGGGAAGCGCTCGAGCGCGTCTACCGGACGTACGTGCGCGCGGTCGAGCAGTACCTGCGGGCGCTGGCACGCCACACGGGCGAAGCCGAGGTGGGGCAAGCGAGCGCGATCGCGGATCTGATTCAGGAAGTGTTCGTGCGCGCCTTCTCCGAAACGGCCCGCCGCGGCTACGACGGGATCCGCGAATTCGCTCCGTACCTGACCACCATCGCGCGCAACTGCTTCTTCGATGCGCTGCGCGCCCGCGGACGCGAGACGCTGAAGAATCCCGAAGAGATTGCGCTGATCGTCAACCTCGACGAGGCGATCGTCGAACCCGAAGGCTGGTGCGATCCGAAGATGCTGGCGGTGCTCAACGACTATCTGGCCGCGCTGCCCGCGTCGCTCGCGCGCGTCCATCAGCAGCGTTTCCTCCTCGGTCGCTCGCAGCGGGAGGCGTGCGACGCGCTTGGCATCTCGCGGCGCCAGCTCCGCACGGCCGAGCAACACCTGGTCGGCGGCCTGCGCAAGGCGCTGGTGCGAGCCGGCATCTCCCTGCGCGACCGTGAGGTGCCAGACGTGGATTTGGCGGCCCGAATTCCCGCCTCGAACGTATCCAGAAGGAGTCAGTCTTGAAGGGGGACGATATTCGACTGCACGAGCTGCTGGCGCGCGGGCGCCTGGGCGGACCCGTCTATGACGAGGTTCTCGAAAAGGTCCTGGCCCGGACTGCTCCCGCGCGCGCACCGCGGCGATGGCTGCGCATCGTCGTCCTGCCCGGCATCGCCGTCGCCGGGCTGGCGGCCTGGCTGTTGGTGGCGCGCCCCGCAGACGACGGGTTCTCCGCCAAGGGGACGGGCGGTGCGAACGGCGCGCTGGCCGTCGGATGCGCGCCTTCGGGCGCGCGGGCGTGCCCGGTCGGCGGCACGCTGATGTTCACGGTCAACGCCGCGCTGGCGTCCGGCACGCTCGGGGCCTACGCCGAGCGCGTCGGCGATCCGGCCCACGAGCGCATCTGGTATTTCCCGGACGGTGCGGGCGAGGCGCCCACGGTGGCGCCGGGCGCCGGCACGACGGTCGTGCCGCGCGGCATTCGCGTCGGCCCCGAGCACCGGCCCGGCCGCTACCGCGTCACCGTCTGGCTGGCCGACCACCCGATCGCGCGCGGCGAGGTCGACGCCGCGCCGGCGAAGGCGATCCGCGCGCGCGCGTCATTCGACCTGGAGATCACCCGCTAGGGACGGCATGGCAGCGCGGCGGTTCACATTCGCGGCGGCGCTGGTGGCCTGCGCGTTGCTGGTTGCAGCGCGGGCCGACGCGGCGGACCGGATCCACTTGCTCGTCGTGGGAAACAACGCTCCCTTTCCCGAGGCGGGCGCCGACGCTCCTGCCGCCCTTCGCTTCGCGGACGACGACGCTGCCGCGTTCTACGATCTCCTCTCGGACGTCGCCGACAGCGCGCACCTTCTGACCGTCCTCGACGCCGAGACCGAGGCGGCGTATCCGAAGCTGGTGCCGGTCGCCCACCCGCCGACGGCGGCGGCGTTGCGCGCGGCGGTCGCCGCCATCGCGAAGCGCATCGAGGAAACCCGGGAGCACGGCGACCACAACGTGGTCTACATCTTCTTCAGCGGGCACGGCGCGGTGGTGGACGGTAAGGGACCGGCGCTGGCGTTGCTGGACGGCAGCATCAGCCACGACCTTCTCTACGACGAGGTCCTGGGTCGGCTGCCTGCCGACACCGTGCACGTGCTGGTCGATTCGTGTCACGCGGAGGGTGTGGTCCGCCCGCGCGACGCCCAGGCCGGAGTGGTCTCCCTGACGCCGGCCGATGCCAACGCGTTCCTGGTCCGTTCGACGCTGGCGCGGTTTCCCAACGTGGGCGCGATCGTCGCGGCGACGGCGAACGCGCAGGCGCACGAATGGGACGTGCTGCGGCACGGGGTGTTCACGCACGAGCTGCTGTCCGGACTGCGGGGCGCCGCGGACGTCAACCGCGACGGCCGCATCGAATACAGCGAGCTTTACGCGTTCCTCGCCTCGGCCAACGGCGGCGTGGCAGACCCGCGGGCGCGCCTGAGCGTCGTCGCTCGCCCACCCGAGGTGAACCGCCGCGTCGCGGTGCTGGACATGACCCGGCTGCCCGCGACGCGCACCGCCCACCTGCGCGGCGTGCCGGCGCGCGCCGGCTTCGTCGAGCTGGAAGACGGCACCGGCCGTCGGATCGCGAGCCTGCGCGGCGAACCCGACTTCGTCGCCGACTTGATCGTCCCCACCGGCACGATCTACGTCCGCGCCGGTGACCGGGAAGCCCGGTTCGACAGTCATCCGGGGGACGTGATCTCGTTCGATTCGCTGGGTTTCCACGACCCGCGCGCCCGCGCGCGCGGGGCGCTCGAGGACGCGGTCAGCCGCGGCCTATTCGCGAACGCGTTCGGCCGCGGCTACTATCGCGGCTTCATCGATCAGGCGCCCGAGTTCGTGCGCGTGTCATTCGCCGACCCCGAGGTGTTGCGCGCGCAACCGGCGCCCGCCGCCGCGGGAGCCACGACCCGGCCGCTGCTGCTGATCGGCGCGGGCGCCACGAACGCGATCGCGAACGCATTCGGCGCCGCCGCGTCGCTGCGCGCCGGCGTGCGTCCCGGCGGCCGTCAAGGGCTGACGCTGTCGCTCGACGTGGCGCGCGCCGGCGGGAGCGAGATCGCGGAGTGGCACGCGCTGGGCAGCGTCGGATGGCAGTGGTCGATGCCGCTCGGTTCGGCGCGCGGCTGGGCGGGGGTGGCAGCCGGCGGCGGAATGATCACACAGACGGCGACGGGCTTCGACGCGCGCTGGTCGGGCGTCGTGCAAGCGGGACCGACGCTGGGCATCACCGCCCTCGAGATCGGCGGGGTGGGTCTGTGGGGCGAGGCCGAGCTCGCCGCGCGCGCGTATCGCCGCGACGGCGCGAACGCGGTGTCGCTGGCGCCGTCAGCCTTCATCGGCCTGTCGTTTGGCCTCTGAGGGACGCGCGTAGCGCAGTACGTCGCGCGCGCTGACCCGGCGCGCGAGGAATCGCCGATGGCCGCAAAAAAAAGCGGCCCGGCCCGGCGCCTCCCCCGTACTCAGGCGGCGAGGAAAACCCCATGCCGCAACGTCCGCTCTTTGTCGCTTCCTTTTTCCGGATCACGATTGCCGCCGCATCATTCGCTGCGGTTGGTTGTCGGCAGGAGGCGCCGCGCCGCGATCCGGCTGAAATCACGAAGATCGCCGCGTTGAACGCGAGCCCCAAGACCGGCGACTTCGTATTCGAGGCCGGCAACAGCATCCTGCTGCGCAGCGCGCCGCTGACGGTCAACGGCGGCGACGTCGGCGCGCGCGGGACAGGCAGCGGGCCGTTCCTTTCGGGCGGTGTCGCCGTCGACATTTCGACCGGCGCGGTCGTGCAGACGACCCACAACGTGATCGCCGATTCGGTGCGGCTCAATAGCGGCGCCCAGGTCGGAGACCTGCAGGTGAATCGGCTCGTGAATCCGAACGCAGGGACGCACGGCGCGGTGACGGCGGCGGTGCCGCTGCCCGCGCTGCCGACGCCCGCGGCCGTCACACCCGGCACCACGAACCTGACTGTCGCTGGCGGCAAGACCGTCGCGGCGTCACCGGGGCAGTTCCTGACGGTGAGCCTGGGCACGGGCGCGGTGCTGCGCCTCGCAGCGGGCACCTACCAGATGAAGGACCTGACGATCGGCACGAACGGGCGCGTCGAAGCGCTCGGGACCGTGCAGATCCGGATCGCCAACCGGCTGAATGCGAGCTCGGGATTTTTCATCGGACCGGCGTCGGGCGCGACGCTGACGGCGAAGGATATTCGCATCGAGGTGTCGGGGGTGAACGGCACGGACGGAGCGCTCGGGTCGACGCCGAAGGCGGCCGCGCTCGGAAGCAACGGGAGCGTCCGGGCCATCGTGCTGGTTCCGAACGGGACGCTGTCGTTCGCGAGCGGGATCTGCGCGAAGGGGGCGTTCCTGGCGCGGGACATGGATGTGGGCAGCTCGAACGCGCCGTACGCGTTCGAGGACGGATTCCCGAATGGCGCGACCTGCACGCCGGCGGGCTGCGACGACCACAACCCATGCACAACGGACGCGTGCGGCGCCGACGGCGCGTGCACGCACACGAACGTCGCCGCCGGGACGTCCTGCACCGATGGCAACGCCTGCAACGGCGCCGAGACCTGCGACGGCGCGGGGGCGTGCAACGCCGGGACACCGGTGACGTGCGCCGCGTCGGATGCCTGCCACCTTCCCGGTACGTGCAATCCGTCGACGGGCGCCTGCAGCAACCCGCCCGCGCCCAGCGGCACTTCGTGCAGCGACGGCAACGCCTGCAACGGCGCCGAGACCTGCGACGGCAGCGGCGCCTGCAAGGCGGGGTCGGCGGTGACCTGCACCGCGTCCGATGCCTGCCACCTCGCCGGTACGTGCAACCCGTCGACGGGCGCCTGCAGCAACCCGCCCGCGCCCAGCGGCACTTCGTGCAGCGACGGCAACGCCTGCAACGGCGCCGAGACCTGCGACGGCAGCGGCACCTGCAAGAGCGGCACGCCCGTCACCTGCACGGCCGCCGACGCCTGCCACGTCGCGGGAATGTGCGACCCGGCGACCGGCGCGTGCAGCGCCCCGCCCGCTCCTCCCGGCACGTCGTGCAGCGACGGCGACGCCTGCAACGGCGCCGAAACCTGCAACGGCGCCGGCCTGTGCGTCAGCGGAACGCCGGTGGTGTGCCACGCGCTGGACGTCTGCCACGACGTCGGCCAATGCAACCCGAGCACGGGAATTTGCTCGAACCCCGCCAAGGCGGCCGGCAGCTCGTGCAGCGACGGCAACGCCTGCAACGGTCTGGAGAAATGCGACGGCTTCGGAGTCTGTCAGGCCGGGACGATCGTCACCTGCGCGGCGCCCGACGCCTGTCACATTGCGGGCACCTGCAACCCGTCGACGGGCGCGTGCAGCAACCCGCCGGCTCCCGCCGGCACGTCCTGCAGCGACGGCAACGCCTGCAACGGCGCCGAGACCTGCGACGGCAGCGGCGCGTGCAAGAGTGGCGCGCCCGTCGTCTGCGCCGCGTCCGACCAGTGCCACGGACCGGGGCTCTGCGACTCGGCGACTGGCCTCTGCTCGAACCCGACCGTCCCCGACGGGACTGGTTGCAGCGACGGCAACGACTGCACGACCGGCGATGTCTGCCAGGGCGGCTCGTGCGTCGGCGGCCCGTCGAACTGCGCGTCGCTCGTGATCACGGAGACGCCCGGCGGCACCAGCGCCGTCGCGCAACTCGGGGCCACGCTGGCAGCCGACGCTGCGGCGGCCGTTCCGGGCGATCCGGTCACGTTCACCGCCCAGGTGACAAATACCGGCACGCAGCTGGGCCTCGGCTTTGCGCAGTTCAACGTCAAGAACACCGGCTCCGCGCCGTTCGTCGTCAAGGGCTATCAACAGACGCTGGAATACTTCTCGATCAGCCAGGCGAAGTGGATCCCGTTCGCGAAGATGGCGTTCGACGCGGACGGGAACCCCGTTCCGATCACGGACCCGACGCTCATCTCGCTGCAGTTCGGCTTCGTGCAGCCGTTCTTCGGCGACAACGTGACCTACGGGCCTGGGAGCGGTGTCGCCGGCACGTCGATCGCTCCGGGCGGCGACGGCAACTGGCTCTTCACCCTGCCGACCATCGTCCCGGCCGACGTCATCAAGATCATCTTCGACCCGGCGGAGTCGAGCGACATCCGCGCGGCGATCAGCTTCGACGTCCCGGCCGGCCCACCGTCGCCGCCCGGCGTCGCCGATCTGGAGAACGCTTTCCCGGGCGTGACAGGCGACGTGAACGACGTCGCCGCCCAGCTGCACTTCCCGGCGCCCGACACCCTCGACCCGACGGGAACGCCGATGGTATCGACGGAGACGGGGGCGCTGGCCCCGGGCGCTTCGCGGGCCTTCACCGTTCAGCTGCCGGCCCCGGCGATGGCGCCGCGCGACCCGTCGGACACGGATTCGCACTACCTCGCCGTCCTGGCCGCCGACCAGCTGAACGGATACTCGACCTACGTGGTCGCGACCGCGCACGCGCCGACGATTGACCCGCCGGGCGCGAACGGCCCGCTCCACCTCGGGCTGCAGCTCCCGATCGTCACGCCGACGAAGTCCGGCCCGGCGACCAGCAACGCGGGCCTGACGCAGGGGTACACGGTGAGTCTAGCGAACAGCG
Organism: Polyangia bacterium; assembly: GCA_035315605.1. Lineage (GTDB taxonomy): Bacteria > Myxococcota_A > Polyangia > Fen-1088 > Fen-1088 > JADGRB01. The sequence goes on along the minus strand of DATFXS010000082.1, from coordinate 544 downwards.
GCGCGGCGGCTGCCGGTCCGTTCTCGATCGTCGACAGCGTCGACGGCGCGCCGGTGGCCGGCACCACGGTGAATGCCCCGAACGTGGCCGCCGGTACGGCCGGCCAAGCGACCCTCGCCGCGCCATCGTCGCTCGACCGCCCGGCCGGCCCGATGACCGACACGGTGGCCGTCACCTGGCAGGACCGCAACGGCAACGGCTACGGCCCCGTGTCGAGCAGCTTCACATTGACGATCGGCCCCGGCCATCCCGAGGGCTACCTCACGATCGCGGGCGGAACGGGTTCGCCGGACATGGTCGGCACTCCCAAGACACTGACGGTCACCGCGCTCGACCCGTTCGGAAATCCGGTCTCCGGTGCCTCGGTGCAGCTCACGATCACCGGCGTCAATCCGCAGACGCCGACGCTCACCACGGGCGCGAACGGCACCGCCAGCTTCACTTACGCCGGGCCCAACCTCGGCAAGGACACGTTCGTCGCCACGGCGACGCTGACGACGACTCCGGTCCAGTCGGCGCCGGTGATCGTGAATTGGGCCTCGTC
>DATFXS010000081.1:0-3898 GCA_035315605.1 Polyangia bacterium | reverse complement strand
TGCCGGGACCACGCCGACCGTCTTCAACGAGATCGCCGCTGGGAAGCACGTGGTCGTCGCACAAGCACTGGGCAAGGGCACGCCGGTGCGACGCGAGGTCGTGGTCGAGTCCGGTCAAACCGCGCGCGTCGGTTTCGAGCTCGCGCCGCCCTGAGTCCAACCGCCGTCGCCCTGCGGTTTCAAGGTGCTCCCGATCCCGACGATTTTCAGGACCACCGTCCAGAGCGCGACCTTCGCGGCGTATGCAGCCAAGTCCGGCCATCGAGCATTCGTCATGAACCAGCGTGGCAAGTCCAGGAAGGTCGGTGGCGAGAACACGTCCAGGAGACTGACGTGCGCGGCCACCATTGCCACCACTTCTTTCGGAGAAAGTTGCGACGTCTCGAGCAGCGGAAGGCAGATCATCAGGACAAATGGAATCGCCAGGAAGTAAACGCGTTCGTAGTCGGCGGCGCCGAAGATTCCGGCGAGCAGGAAGGTGACGACGGTGGCGGCGGCGTAAGGCTCCCTCCGGACGATCGCCAACGTGCGCCGCCCGCTCAGGACCATCAGCAGTGGCATCACGCCGAACGTCTTCGGCACCGCCAACGTCAGCTCGCAGAACCCTTTCGGCGAACCCAGCCGCGCCCGTGCCCAGTTGCTGATTGTCTGGGCGATGCTGCCTTCGCCGGCCGAGTGTGGGATCGTCATCCTCAAGACCACGAACCCGACGATCGCCGCGGCCCAGAAAGCCAGCGTCGCGAGCACGCAAAGAGCAAGATTGCGGCGAAGTCGCGGTGCGGTCCGTAGCTCGCCGTAGGCGAACGGAGCGACGAGAAGAATGGACTCCTTGCCGAGCACCGCAATTGTCGCCAGCAGCGCCGCCACCACGATCCGGCGTTCCGCCAGCGCCCATGCGACGGCCACAATGGCGAGGAGCGCCAGCTGGTCAACGCCAAATCGATACCAGAGCACGAACTTCGAAAAGCTCGAGAGGATCAAGACACAGGGTCCGACGAGCGCCGTCTCGTGGCGGAGGCCGCGTGCTCTGAGCAGCCAATAGACGAGCGTGCCCGCCGCCCACAACGACACCTGATTGATGAGCTCGAAGCTGACGGCCAACCGCATCGGGACCAGCCGCGCGATCGCTGGCGTGAGGATCCGAAAACAAAAGGGCGCCAGCCCACCGTTCAGCAGGCCTCCCCCGGCCGCCATTCGGAAGTAGGTCTCACTGTCCCAGATGGGACCGGTGCGGTCGACGGTGAACGCGCCGAGGATCGCCAGCGCAACCGCCGACACGGCTGCCGCCCGATACGCGGATATGCTGGCTCGCTGTTGCCGCGCTGAACGCCGAGCGAGCCATTCGAGGGCGGCGCCCAAGAGCAGGAAGAACGCCGGAAACAGCCTTGAATCCACGGCGGCTAGTGCACGCAGCGCGTGTCGGTGGCCCCGCCGTAGTAGTTGTCGATGGCCATGCCGCCGTCCTGGGTCGAGACGGACCAGGCGCTCATGTACTGGCCAAGGATGACCGTCGACGTCCACCAGAAACTGCCGGACTTCGCGAAGACAGTGCGATCGACGAGGTAGCCGTTCGACGGGCTCTGCGTGAAGTCCAGGATCGTCGCGGACTCCTTGACCGAGGGCAGCCGCATCCCCTGGGCGGCGCAATACGCGGTCGCGTCCATCCAGATCAATCCGGACGGGCCGCCGTAGCTTTGCCAGACCAGACCGGTCGTCGCGTCGGTCACCATGTCGTCGCGAAGCTGGTAGCGCGCGCCGGACGGGTAGCAATGGGACGGCGGCGCGTTGCCGCGAACGCAGCGGACGTTGTGGGCCTCCGTCGTCGACGTTCGCTGGTAGCTGCCTTGCTGGAAGTTGACCGTCCATCCCTGAGTCGTCGACAGGGCGGCCGGGGTCGAGCTCCAGAACGCGGTCGCGGGCGTTCCCGGGAAGGTGGTCTGATCGATCGCCGGTGAAGCCACCGTGTAGTCGACGAGGGAGAAGAGCTCGAGCCAGGTGGGCAAGCGCCAATCAGCGTATCCACCCGTGCGATCGGCGGCGCAGTACGCGGCCGCGGACGTCTGCGGGCAGAGCTGCAGACCGGATCCGTCCAGGGTGCAACCCGCGCCGGCGGCCGCCCCGGTCAGCTGGCGTTCCCAGGTCAGGCCCGAGACGTTGTCGATGACGATCCCGGCGACGGTGGTGTCGTAGCTCGCAGCGTTCGGTAGTCCGGCAGAAGCGGGGTTCGGCATCGTGAACCCGCACGTGACACCTTGACCGGCGCCGCCACCGGAACCGCCCGCGCCCCCGCCACCGGAACCGCCCGCGCCGCCGCCACCAGAACCGCCCGCGCCGCCGGCGCCCCCGGCACCGCCCGCGCCACCAGCACCGCCCGCGCCCCCAGTTCCCGACCCGCCGCCGTCCCACGGAAATGCGAATCCGTAATCCAGGCCGAAGGTCTCCGCTTGCGGATCGGCCGGCGGATACATCCAGACCAGCAGGGCGCGATCGTTGCCCCAGTGGATCTCCGGAAGCGGATGCTGGGCGAACGGCGCGCCCGCGACGGGGCCCAGCGACAAGATCCCGTCGGCGCGCCCCTGGGTGTCCAGCACGCGCCCATCGTTCGTGAACCGCGTGACGACGACGCCGGTCAACGCGGGCGTGATCGAATAGCCGTCCCAGATCACCAGCGATCCGGCGCCCAGCCTGCCGACGCGCGGCGCGGCCTTGGGCGTGCTGCCGCTGCCGACCGGAAGGCCGCCGACGTTGGCGGGGCCGTCCAGAAGCTTCAAGTCCTTGCTGATCCGCGCAATCCGCGCGGAGCCACCTCCGGCGGTCGCGCGGCTCTGGCTCCAGTACGCCACGAACTGCGTGCCGTCGAAGATCAGCTGGAGATCACCGATCGCGTCACCCTGGCGGCTGGTGACCAGCAGCGGGGTCGCGTCGAGCGGATTGCCCATGGCGTCGAAGCGCGCCGCAAGCAGCAGCGTCCCGTATTCGATCCACAACGCCATGATCGTGCTGCCGTCGGTGGCCATGACGACCGGCCCCTGCACGGCATTCGGGCGGGGCTCGACGCGCGTGCCGGGCGTCGCGCTGCGATTCACGGGCACCATCCAGAGGTTCGTCCTCCGAATGGCGGTTCCCGGAGCGTTGGAGTTCTTGAGGTAGCCGATCAGGAAGCCGCTCGACGTGGGCACGATCGCCGGAGACACGCTGGACTCTTCCGTCCCGACGGTCACCGGCATGTTGTTCGAGACGACCACCGGATTGCCCAGCCTGCTCCCGCTGGTCGACACGGGCATCGCCTCGACCGTCAGGCTGTCGTTGTGGCTGAACGCGAGCATGTGTTGCGTACCATCGAAGGCGCTGACCACGCCGGTGACCGCGTAGTTGGTGGGCAGGAGGGCGGCGCTTCCCGGCTGGGCAACGCCGTCGGCCCCGACGATGAATGACTGCAGATTGGCGTTGTAGAAGGACGAGGCGGTCATAGTCATGCTGGTCGGCACCACCACCAAGAATTGGCTGCCGTCGAACCCGATCGTCGGGCGGTTGGGCGTGTACGGGTTCGATCGGCTCTGCGGCAGATCACGGGCCAGCGAACCGGTGGGCAAGACGCCGCGCGAGACGGTGCCGACCTGGTAGGCGACCAGCTCGTAGTCATAGGTGCGCGACCCGTTGTTCCACCATCGTTTGATCGGCCCGACGCCCGCTCCGTACCAGTTCACCTGGTTCTGCATCGACGTGTTCTGCGTGTGCGTCTTCGAGTACGACACCGTCGTCGCGACCGTGGTGTCGACGCGCAGCGCGTTCGGGAACGTGCCGATCGGGACGGTCACGTCTTCCACGCGCAGGATCGTCGTCCCGCGGAAGGCGACCGTATCGTTGATGCCGTCACCGTCGAGATCGAAGCCCGAGT
>DATFXS010000080.1:0-7135 GCA_035315605.1 Polyangia bacterium | reverse complement strand
CGTCGTCCAGTCGGCGAACTTCTTGACGAAGAAGCGCTCGCCCTCGGAGTGGCCGCGGCCGCGATGGTCCAGCGCGTAGACCGCCAGCCCGTTCGATGTGAATTGCTCGGCGGCCCACTCGTAGAGGCCGCTGTGCGCGTTCAGTCCATGGGAGATGACGACCACGCCGTGCGGCTTGCCCGCCGGCTGCCACTCCCGCGTGAAGATCTTGATGCCACCGACGCCTTCGAAGCTTCCTTCAGTCATGCCTTTGAATCTCGTCATCCAAACGGCACCTGACGAGATCAGCGGACGACCCGAATGCGATTTTTAGTCCCCGGCCCGATCGCGCTCAGGCTCTAGGGCAGCAGCGTGGTCAGGTCAACCTCATAGGTGGGCCCGTCCGCGCCGACGGCGCCGTCGGTGCTGGTCAGGCCGACGACGAACGCGGTTCCATCGTCAAGCGCGACGGGGGTCTGGTAATCGATCCGGAGCGTGGAGGAGTTCGGCGACAGCAGGATCGGGACGATCACGTCTTTCGCGAGATCGTAGCCGAAGAGCCCGTACTGCCCGATGTAGAGGACGTAGCCTTTGTAGCGGGAGAAGTCTTGCACGTACTTCGCCGCGGAGGCGTAGGTGGCGTTGATCTGGTAAGGGTTGGCGTCGATGCGATCGCTGACGTTCGTCAGCGCGTTCGTCGCGTAGGAGAAGAACATCAGCCCCGACGCCGTCGAGAACATCACGCCGTCGTCCGCGAGATCGACGTCTCCGGACACCTCGGTGGTGTTGCCGAGCCAGACGGCCCGGTTCGCCGAGATGCTGAGCTTCCAGATCCGCCCGGTCTCGATGAAGACCATGGTGTCGCCGCTGACGCCGAAGTCTTCGAAGGATCCGATCTGAGCGCCGGCGGATTCCAGCGTCGTCACCTGCGCCGGTGGCGCGCCCTGACCGGGAACCCACTTCAAGAGGGCGGTCGCGCCGGGCGTGCCGTCGTCGACGAAGTAGACGGTGCCGTCCGACACCGCGTAGGCAGCCCACCGCGTGCCCGCCAGGAGCGGATTCGCGAGGGTCGTGGCGGCGAGCTCGGTCGCGGTCGCGTTGGCGTCGTAGGCGTGGTACTCGACCGGCGCCGCGAGCGGATCGGCCGTCACCACCAGCGCGCCCGAGGCCCGGTAGTTCCAGAGATCGGAATCGCCGATGCTGAACCCGTAGCGGATCTTGGCGCCGGTCGGATGGTCATATCGATTGAGGACTGGATTGAAGGCGCTCGTGTCGAGCCAGTAGAGCTGGTTGCCGACGCCGGTCGCCCCGCCGATGCCGGTGTCGCGAAACACCGTCCGCCCGCCGTCGAGCCTGGCAGCGAGCCGGTTCCACTGGTCGATGTCGGTGGCGGTCTGATCGGGGGGCGTGCGCGTCCTCGTCCCCGAGGCGATGCAGCCGGACAGGGCCAGCCAGCCGGCTGCAAGACCCAGAACCAGGTTCGGACGCGCGATGAAGGTGGCCATGACGTTCAGGACGCATGGTCGCGGCCGCTGTCGCGCGCCGCCGAAGCAGAAAGTCGCCGACGGAGGGGCCTACTGGGGCCCGGGTCGTTCGCCCTCCAGGAATCGCTTGAGGGCGTCGGCCGTGGCGCGCAGGTTCTTTCGGCCGACCAGACCGAAGATCGGCGACATGAGCTTGAAGATTCCCTTGGGGGTCATCTCCAGCTCGTGATCGATCCGCGTGTCGGCGCCTTCGGGCGTGAACGTGAAGCGGTGTCCGCCCGAGATCTGCTTGATGTGCGGCACCAGCTTCACGCGTCGATTGGCCTCGTACTCGGCGAGCTCCTGAACCGTCTTGCCGAAACCGGCGATCTCGAGCTCGAACCGTGTGCCGTTTCCGGCGCCGCCGCCCGGGCCACCTCCATCCAGGCGACGCGCCGCTTTGGTCGTGGGGTTCCAGCGCGGGAAGCCCTCGAGGTCGACGACCGTGCGGAAGACGTCGGCCACCGGCCGATGGATCACCTGGGTCAGCCGAAGGATGGGCATCGCATCACTTCGAGAACATCGGCGCGAACGGGCGCGCGTCGAAGACCACGCGGATGGACGCGATCTTTCCGTGCGCCGCCCGGTACCACTCTGCGATGAACGCCGTTCCCGCCGGCGTGTTCGTCTCCATGTCGTAGAGCAGGCAGGCGTCGTCCCCGTCGGCGAACAGCTTGTGCACCTTCACGCCCTTGACGATCGGGTGCAGCTTCTTGAGCGCCTCCAGATACGGCTCTGGCTTTTTGAAGGTGTCGAACGGTCCCTGGAAGGCCAGGTCATCGGCCAGCAGCTTGCGGGCGGCGGCGAAGTCGCCCTGTCCAAGGGCGCGCTGGTAGGCGTTCACGATCTCCGCGGTGTTGTTCATGGTGGTCCCTCCCCGGGGGCGAACATGCGTCGCGGGGGCGCCGCTGGCAATGACCGAGCGTCTCGAGGGACGTGCAGCTCGTCCATTTCTCAGGTGCCGGTGTTGACCGGTGGCGCGCGGCGATCGTCTACTCCGTATGGCGGGTCGAACAGATGGAAAAGCTCAACGTCGATGGTGGCCCGGACCTGCTGGCCGATGTGCTGGAGGGCGTCCGCTTCCGCAGCACGATCTTCTGCCGCTCGCTGATGACGGCGCCCTGGGGCTTCAGCGTGGCCGGCCGGGAGATCGCCACCTTTCACTACGTGGAGCGCGGCGACTGCTGGCTGGAGGTCGAGGGGACGGCGCCGACGTTTCGCCTGCAGAGAGGCGATCTCGTGCTTCTGCCGCATGGGCACGCCCACGCCGTGCGCGACGCGCCCCAGTCCCCCCTCACGGCGCTGGACGATCTGGTCGCGGGTCGATCCGAGACCGACGGAGCCACGCTTCGTCACGGCGGCGGCGGACCGGCGACGACGTTGATCTGCGGCGGATTCTCATTCGACGATCGGGACGCCATTCCGTTCTTGCCCGCGCTGCCGGCCGTGATTCACATGCGCGAGGGTGGGCGTGCCGGAAGCTGGCTGCGCGCCGCGCAGGAGGTGATCGCGGGCGAAGTCGAGGCCAACCGCATCGGCGAGAGCACGATCCTGAGCCGCCTGTCGGACCTGATCTTCATCGAGGCGGTGCGGTCGTACTTCTCCGACGCGTCGGGGGGACCGCGCGGGTGGTTCGCTGCCCTCAACGACCGTCACATCGGTGCCAGCATCTCGCTGATCCACCGCGAGCTCAGCAAGCCCTGGACCGTCGCCTCGCTTGCCGCGGCCGTCGGCATGTCGCGGTCGGCGTTCGCGCAGCGCTTCAGCGTGCTTCTCGGCGAGTCGCCGATTCAGTATCTCGCGAGGCAGCGGATCGCTCGGGCCTGCTCACTGCTCGGCACCCGACCCTCCACCGTCGCGAAGATCGCGGACCAGGTCGGTTACGAATCCGACGTGGCCTTCAGCCGTGCCTTCAAGCGGCACGTCGGTCTGTCGCCCCTGGATTATCGTGACGCGAAACGGGCGAAGAGCGCCGCGGTGGCGCATCGGTAATAGTGGCTCGAGAAGAAGCCCCGTCTGGATTCAGCTCGAGGTGAGACGTCGGCGCAGAAGGTCGCGCAGGGCGTCCGTCGGCGCCAGGGCCAGCGCTCGCTCCCGATGCTGGCCCGCAACCCCGGCGTTTCCTGCGCGCCGATGCAGATCGCTCGATACGGCCTCCCAGAGGTAAGAGCCGGCCAGCCAAGGGGGTGGGACCATGTCCTGCAAAACCGCAAGGCCCGCTGCCGGCCCTTGCCATTCGGCGACCGCAATCGCGCGGTTCATCGTGTGCAGCGGCGATGGCGCAATGCCTTCGAGCATCGTGTAGAGGTCGACGATCTCCTTCCAGCGCGTCGCCGCGAACGTATGCGCCAGGCAGTGCTCCGCCGCGATGCCCGCCTCCGCGTGGTATCGGGAGAAGACGTCTCCGCTTGCCGCGCGCGCGAGCCACTGCAGTCCGAGCTGCAAGCCTTCGCGATCCCAGCGCGACCGATCCTGTTCCTCGAGCAGCAAGAGGCCGCCCAGTCCATCCCGGCGCGCGCCCAGCCGGGCAGCGTGAAGGTGCATCAGCGCCAGCAGCGCGAAGGTCTCCGGCACGGCGCCGACCGGGTGCTCGGCCAGCAGCGTGGTCAAGCGGACGGCTTCGTCGCACAGGTCGCGCCGGATCGCCTCCTCGCCGCTGGCGGGCAGGTACCCCTCGTTGAAGAGAAGATAAAGCACCGCGCGAACGCCAGGCAGTCGGGACCGAAGATCGGTGAGCGGCGGCGTCTCGAGATCGGGCGCGATCGCCGCCAGCTTTTCCCGGGCGCGCGCCAGGCGCTTGTGCACGTTCGCCTCCGTGATGAACAGCCGGAGCGCGATCTCGGCGGTGCCAAATCCGCACAGGGTCTTGAGCGCCATCACGAGCCTCGACTCCAGCGGAATCGCATCGTCGCAGCAGACGAAGAGCATCCGCAGCATGTCGTCCGGCACCTCGCCTGCGAAGTACGAAGGCGGCGGATCAATCTCTTCTTCGTCGCTGCGGTCCGCCGCCCGTTCCAGGATCCGGCGGCGGCCGACTTTTTGCCGCAGGTCGCCGACCAGCTGGTTGTACGCCACGCGGTATAGCCAGCTCCCCGCGTCTCTGGGAGGACCATCCTTCGCCCACGCTTCCAGCGCCACCGTGAATGCGCTCTGGACCGCGTCCTCGGCAATCTCCAGGTGCTCGAGTCCCGCCACGCGCGCAAGCGTGGCCACCAGCTGCCCGTACTGGCGCCGGAAGAAGTGCTCGGCCAGGCCGGGGTCCGCGACGCTCAGGGGCCGGCCATCTCCCGGACTTCGATGCGCGTTCCCGGCGTCATCATCCCGTACATTTCGCGGGCCATCTCGAGCGCTTGCTCGTAGCTCTCGGCGGTGACGATCATGTACCCGCCCACGATCTCTTTCGCCTCCACGAACGGCCCGTCGATGGCGCCCGAGGCGGTCAGCACCTTCCCGCTCGGTTTCAGCTTGCCGCCCATGTCGACGACGTTGTCCTTGAACTTCTCCTTCCACGCATTCCAGACCGCGAACATCTCCTGCATGCGCGCGGGCGACGGCGGTTGCCCGTCCATCGGACTCCTGTGGAGGAACATGTACTTGTGGTTTGGCATTTTCTCTCCTCGGTTGGCGCCAACCGGTTGGCGGCACCCCTAAGACGCGCGAGGCATGGGCGGTTGGACACCCCGACCGGCGATTTCCGAAGCCTAACAGAAGGGCGCGGCGGACCTCAGCCGCCGGCGAGCTTCGCTTCCAGCTCCGCCCAGCGCGCGTACAGGCGGTCGACCTCGAGCTGGCGCTCGTCGACGGCGGCGAGCAAGGCGACCAGCTTGGCGTGGTCGCTGGCGTGCTCGGGGTGTTCGCTCTCGGCGCGCGCCTCCCGTAGCGCGGCCTCCGCGCGGGCGAGCGCCTCCTCGATGCCCTCGTATTCGCGTTGCTCCTTGTAGCCGAGCTTCTTGCGTCCGCCGGACGTGGCTGCTGGCGCTTCGATTGCCGTCGCCGGCGTCGTCGCCGCCGCGTCGGCCCTCTCCGCCGCGGCCGTCTCCGCGCGCCACGCCTCCCATTGGCCGAGGCTGGCGAAAGGAATCACGCCGCGCGATCCGCCGGGCCGCGTGTCGAACGCGAGGATCGTGGTCGCGACCTGATCGAGGAAGTAACGATCGTGCGTCACCAGCAACACCGCGCCGTCGAAGCCGGTCAGCGATTCCTCGAGGACCGCCAGGGTGGGAAGATCCAGGTCGTTCGTCGGCTCGTCGAGGACCAGAACCTGCGCCTCGTGCAGCATCAGCTGGGCGAGCAAGAGGCGGCTCTGCTCGCCGCCCGACAGCTTGCCGACCTGCATCTGCATCTGCTCGGGCGCGAACAGGAAGCGTTCCAGGTAGCCGCGCACGTGCACGCGCGCGCCCCGGAAGCTGACGTGGTCGCCGTCGGGGCAGAGCGTGTCGGTCACCGTGCGCGCCGGGTCCAGCGCCTCGCGGCTCTGCTGGAAGTAGGCGACCTGCAAGCCGTCGGCGCGCACGACTGTGCCGGCCGACGGCGCCTCCGCGCCGAGCAATACGCGGATCAGCGTCGACTTGCCGCAGCCGTTCGGGCCGAGCAGGCCGATCCGCACGCCCGGGCCGAGGCGCAGGTCGACCCCCTCGAAGATCGTCCGCCCGTCGTAGTTCTTGGCGATGCCGCGCGCCTCGATCAGGCGGCGGGGCCGCGCCTCCGCGGCGGCGAAGTCCAGCGTCGCGGTTCGCGTCTGGTTGCGGCGGGCGAGCTCCGCCACCTCGTCGCCCAGCGCCCCGGCGCGCGCGATGCGCGCCTGCTGCTTGGTCGTGCGCGCGGCGGGCCCACGCCGCAGCCATTCCGTCTCGCGGCGCAGGGTGTTGCGCAGGACGACCTCGCGCCGCTCCTGCGCGTGCATCGTCTCCGCCTTCACGCGCACGTAGGCGGCGTAGTCGCCGGCGACGCTCAGGAGCCCGCCCGGGTTGCGGCGGTCGAGCTCGAGGATGCGCGTCGTGACCCGCTGCAGGAACAGGCGATCGTGCGTCACCGTGATGGTCGCGAACGCAGCCGCGCGGCGCGACAGCAGCGCTTCGAGCCATTCGATCCCCTCGACGTCGAGATGGTTCGTCGGCTCGTCGAGCAGCAGCAGGTCGGGCCGGCGGGCGAGGGCGCGGCCGATCGCGACGCGCTTCTTCCAGCCGCCCGACAGCGACGTCACCGGCGTATCGGGCCCGATGCCGCCGCCCGCGGCGTCGAGCCCCAGCGTCGCCAGCACCTGCCGCTCCTGTTCGTGGGCGTCGGGGCTGTTGTGCGCGCCGCCGATCCCCTCGACGATCGCGTCACGGATCGTCGCGCTGGGCGCGAAGCGCGGCGTCTGGTCCAGCAGCGCCACGCGCAGGCCGCGCCGCCGCGCGATCGCGCCGCCATCGGGCGACGCCGCCTCGGCGAGGATGCGCAGCAACGTCGACTTGCCCGCGCCGTTCGGTCCGATCAGGCCGATGCGTTCCTGGGCGTCGACGGTGAAGCTGACACCCTCGAACAGCGGCCGCGCGCCGAAGGACGCGGTCAGCTGTTGCGCATCGAGGAGGATCGCCATGCTGGGCGCACAACCTACACCTCCCACGCGTTCGCACCTATTTGCGTCCGCC
>DATFXS010000079.1:0-3533 GCA_035315605.1 Polyangia bacterium | reverse complement strand
GCAACGGCAAGTGCCACAACCTGATGTTGCGGGTCATGGCGCCCTGTCTGCCCGAACCGGCGCCCTGAACACCCGGAACCGCAGCCAGAGGCTGCGGTGCTACGCTGGACGCGCATGATCGGCGGGCTGCGTCTGGCGGCGCTTCTGGTCGCGATCCCGGGGTCGATCGCGTGGGGGAGGGACGGCTTCGCCGGCCCGAGCCCGTCGCGGGAGGTTCGGAACCCTCCCAGGGTTCTGACGTATTTGAAGGGGCAGCTCCACCTTCACACGAACAACTCGGGCGACAGCGCGACGGCGCCCGCCGATGTCGTCCGCTGGTACGCCGCGCACGGATACGACTTCATCGTCGTCACCGATCACAACCGGATCACGGTCGCCCCCTCGACGCCGACGATGCTGGTGATCCCGGGGGTCGAGCTGACGCAGAACGTGCAGCACTGCGTGCCGCCGCCGCCCCGGGGCCTCCGCTGCCTGCTTCACGTCAACGCGCTGTTCGTCGTGCCGCCGCCCGACGGAAAGATCCCGGCGCTGCCGGCAACTGGGCCGAGCCGCTTCGAGATCTATCACCGGGCGCTCGACACGACCCGGCGGCTGGGCGGCATCGCCCAGCTCAATCATCCGAATTTTCATTACGCGGCCGACGCCCCGCTGATCACGCTGCTGACGCGCGACGGCCTGGCCCTGCTCGAGATCGCGAATCGATCGTGGGACTCGAACGACGTTCCCGACGACAAGTCGCAGCCGTCCAGCGAGGCGATCTGGGACGCCGTGTTGACCGCGGGCGGCGACGTCTTCGGCACCGCGACGGACGACGCCCACCATTATTACGACGCCGCCGCGGTCGGGGCGCGCGGCGGCGACGTCTTCCCCGGCGATCTCGGCTTCGTGATGGTGCGCGCCGACAAGCAGCCCGCCGCGATCCGCGCGGCGATCGCGCGCGGCGATTTCTACCCCTCGACCGGCGTTCTGCTCGGACGCGTCGATGTCGGACGCGACCGCCTGGAGATCGAGGTCGACGCGCGCTCGCCCGGCGCGCATCGCTTCACCTTCATCGGCGCAGGAGGCAAGGTGCTGTCGCGCGCGCAGGGGCGTCAAGCCGCGTTTGCCCTCGCCGGCGCGCGCGGCGGTTATGTCCGCGCCGTGGTCGAGGACGCCGCCGGCCGGCGTGCCTGGACGCAGCCGATCCGCGTGCCGGCCGCGCCGTCGCGTTCCGGTCCGCGCCCATCGAGCCGCTGAGGTAACCTGGCGATCGTGATCGTCGCAATCGACGGCCTGGACGGCAGCGGCAAGTCGCGGGTGGCGTCGGCGCTCGCGGCGGCGTGCGCCGCCGACGGTGTGCCGGCGACGCTGCTGCACGTCGACGACTTCCGGCGGGACCTCGACTTCGGGGGCTTGGACCCGGCGGCCGAGGCGGCCCTCTACTACGAACGCTACTTCGATCTCGCCGCGCTGGATCAGGAGCTCGCCGGCCGCGCGGGCGGTGAAAGCCCGCTGACGATCGTCGAGGGCGTGCTGACCCTGCGGGTGCCGGCCGTGGCGGCCGCCGCGCCGCTCATCGTGCTGACGGTGAGCACGGGCGAGGCGCGCCGGCGCATCCTCGAGCGCGATCGCGCCAAGGGGCGCAGCGACGAGGAGATCACCCGCCGCATCGACCACCGCTATTTCCCGGCGCGCGACCGGTACCGCGCGGAATGCGATCCGGAAGCGCGGGCCGCCGCCGTGGTCGACAACGAGGACTGGCGCGCGCCCCGCGTCGTCCGTCTCGCGCGTGGCCGCTTTCCCGGGTCGATCGAGCGCTGGCTGCTCCGTTTGGCTGGCGGCGGATCATGACGATGCGCCACGCAACGGGCACCGCGGTCGCGCTCGTCTGGCTCGCGAGCTGTGGCGGCTCCCTCGGCAAAGGCACGGGCCAGGCCGGCAACGGAGGCGGAACGATCAGCACCGGTCTGGGCGGGCAGGGGGCGGGGGGCGCCGCCGGGAGCGCCGGCGGCGGGTCTGGCGAATGTCCGCGGGCGCCCGCCACCAACGATCCCGAATGTCACCCCGAGGATGAGGGCCTCTGGGCCGCCGACCTCCCGGTGCCTGCCCTCGGCGGCGACTGCACGCCCGGCCTCACCTGCGAAATTCCGGTCGGGGTCGGCAACAGCTGCTTCCAGGCTCTCGGGTTGCAGACGTACGTCTGCTGTCCGGCTGCCTTCGCGAACGTGACGGCCGGCTTGATGCCGCCGCCGCCCGGCGGTTTCGTCCCCGGCGGGACCGTCGACGCGTGCCCGCAGCCGCTCCCCGGTCAGGATCCGTCCTGCACGCTGCCCCTTCCCAGCACCTGCTCCGTCGACGGTGTCATCTGCGTCTACCAGGCGACCTTCGGCGCCGGAGCCGACGCCGGCTGCTTCTCGTGCACCACGCACACCTACCAGGTCCGCTGCTGCCTCGGCGTCTGGACATCGGGCGACGGCTGTCCGGCCGACGCGGGCATGGACTGACGCGCGCGCGGTGAGGTATACGCGCCGACGTCCAGATGGGCCCGTCCAGTGACACAGCCGGCGCGCCGCCGTCCACCGTGGTCGTCGCGGCGACGCGCGCCGAGCAGTCGGGCGCCTCGATGCGCGTCGCCGGGCTGACGATCGTCGAGCGGGCCATCAAGCAGCTGGCGCAGGCGCCGAACACGAAGGTGATCGTCGCCAGCGACGGCTCGGTGCCGCTGCCGGCGGGGTTGCCCGCCAACGCCGAGGTGCGGGCGGTCGCCGACGGCGCCGGCGTCGCGGAGATCGCGGGTGGTCTGGGTGCGACGGTCGTCGGTGCCGACGTCGTGCGCGTCGCGCGCGCGGACGCCGGCACGCGCGTCACCGACGAGCCCGGGCGCCGCGCGGCCGAGGACGCCGTGTTCGCGGCGCTGTTCCGGTCCGACCTCGGGTTCGTGGCGCGCCGGCTCAACAAGCCGATCTCGGTTCGTTTCACGCGGCGGGTGCTGGTGGCGACGCCGATCACCCCCAACCAGATCACGCTGGTCGCGGCCGCGTTCGGCCTGGTCGGGTGCGCGCTGATCGCGGTCGGCGGCTACGCTGCGATGGTCGCGGGCTTCGCCTGCCAGCAGCTGCAGTCGATCCTGGACGGCTGCGACGGCGAGCTGGCGCGCGTGCGCCTGCAGCAGTCGAAGCTGGGGGCGTGGCTGGATACCTTCGTCGACGACGTGCTGAACGTGCTCATCACCATCGCGATCGGGATCGGGCTGTGGCGCAGCGGCGCCGGGACCTGGGCGGCCGCGGCCGGCGTCGGGGGCGGCGCGATGCTGATCGCGTCGAACCTGATCATCATGCGCGACATGCGCCGGCAGAAGGCGAGCGGCGATCTGATGGACATGGTCTGGTGGTTCTCGGGCGGAAAGAAGCTGGGCGCCACGGCTGCGCCAAAGCCTGACAGTCGCCCCGGCATCGGCGACATCCTGTTCACGATGGGCCGGCGCGACTCCGCGCTGCTGCTCTGGTTGCTGTTCGCGCTGGTCGGCCTGCCGGTGCTGGCCCTGATCATGGCGG
>DATFXS010000078.1:0-7435 GCA_035315605.1 Polyangia bacterium | reverse complement strand
GAACCGATCGTCCGGTCCATCCCCGACCCCGAACCGCCGGTGAAGGGATCGATGGACCGCCTCGTGATGCGCAATGTGCTGTCGCTGGCGTACATGCCGCGGGCGCGCGCCTGCTACCTCAACCGGACGGGCAAGACCGCGGCCTCGCGGGACCTGACCGGGAAGGTGCGGCTGGCGATAGACGTCGTCCGCGGCGAGGTCGAACGGGCCGTCGTCGAGTCGTCGACGCTCGCCCGGGCCGACATCGAAACTTGCCTCCGCGAAGGCGCGTTCGAGATCGAGGTCCCCCGCGTCACGCGCAGCGACGCGCCGGTGACCGCCATCCTGAACATGGTGTTCCGGCCGCAGACGCCGGAGAAGAAGCACGAGGACCTGGGCGCGGTCGGCGATCAGATCGATCTGCTTATCGAGGAGGCGACGAAGCACGACGAGCAGGCCGCGCAGATCCCGGCCGAGGCGCCCCGCCCCGCCGCGCCCGTTCAGACCCGTTGACCCGGCCGGCGCAATCCCTGCTATTTTCCGCGCGCATGAGCGACGCAGCCAAGTTCGACCCGCACCGCCGGCTCTGCCCGGATGGCAACTGTATCGGCATCATCGGCAGCGATGGCCGCTGCCGGGTCTGCGGCCGCAGCGCGAGCGGCGCGAAGGACGAGCTGCCGCCTGAAGGCTTCGTTCCGCCTTCGTTCGACGACGACGACGACGACGGCGGTGACGACGCTGACGAAGAAGCGGCCGCCGGCGCGAGCGAGGCGGCACCCACATCCGGGAAGGCCGCGTTCGACCCGAAGCGCCGCCTCTGCCCAGACGGCGAATGCCTGGGCGTCATCGGCGCGGACGGCGTTTGCAACGTCTGCGGCAAGAAGGCCGACTGAGCAGTAGGCTTACGGCATGCCGACCGTGGCGGTGATCGGCGCCTCCAACGCGCCCCACAAATTCGGGAACAAGGCCGTCCGCGCCTACCGGCGCCAGGGATGGACCGTCTACCCGGTCAACCCGAACGAGGCGACCGTCGAGGGGCTGCCGGTCTACGCGACGATCGCGGACGTCCCCGGACCGGTCGATCGCGTGTCGATGTACGTTCCCCCATCGGTCGGCATCACCCTGCTCGACGCGATCAAGGCTAAGGGTGCCGGCGAGCTGTTCCTGAATCCCGGCTCGGAGAGCGACGCGCTGATCGCGCGCGCGACCGAGCTCGGCCTGGACCCGATTCAGGCCTGCTCGATCGTCGACATCGGCGAGCGGCCTTAGCAGGCAGTTCCGACCAGCCTACCTCGCCGTCTGACGCACAAGCTTCGCCAGAACCTTCAAGCGATCGGGACCGTCCAGCGCGTCGGCCAGATCCGCCAAGGTCTGCTTCACGCGCGTCAGGTTCAAGCGTCGGCCATGGAGGGCGATGAGGCGTTCCGCATCGTCGAGATCGTGCGCCCGGAGGGCGATCAGTTTGTAGGTGAGCAGATCCTCCACCTTGACCACCCGAATCGAGATGCCCCCGAACGGACATTGCTCCGCATCGCGAATCGCGCGTTCCTCGAACGGCAACCACGCGAGGCTCACGTCCAGCGGGACCCCGCTCGGACCGTGCTCGAGCAGCAGAACCTGATGGGCTCGCGCGAATTTCGCGGCTTGCTTGATTCGCGGCTTGATTGCCCGGCGCTTCAAGACGGCCAAAACGGCGTCGAGGCGAACCGAGGAGGCGAGGATTGTGGCGTCGGCATCTGCCGTGTAGCGCGCAACGCCGCGGGCGATGACTGCAACCCCGCCGATGAAGGCCCACGGAACGCCGCTGGCCGAAAGACCGTCCTGAAGGGCCGCGAGAGCATCGAGAAAACCGCGCTTGGGACGCTGCCTCTTCATTGACGCCGGTAGGCGCGTCGAAGCCGCGTCCAGACTCTTCGCGCCTGACGCTCTTCGCGATTCCGAAACCGATCGTGCGCCGCTGTGCTAGCCGGACTGACGCCTGCCGCGGCAATCATGGCGAGCGACACCCGGCTCGCCCAGTCCCCGTCCGGTCCCGCCCGTCGCATCGCTGCGCGGTCGATACGCGCGGCCGCCTCGAAGCCGGAGACCCACCTCCGGATCTGGCTGCGGGTTGGTCGCTCCCCTCGCACGCCAGCAGTCTATCAGACCGCTATCGGGCGTCTGCTCGAGTCGAGCGCCGGTGTCTCGAAGCGACGACGCGCGCCCGGGGCCGCCGCGTGATCGTCAGGCCGAGGGCGGCGAGCAGGAGCAACGTCGCGGCGAGGCTTTCCGATCCGGACGCGGCCGTGTCGCAGCCGCAGCCGCCGGCGACGCCGCGATCCATCGGTTCCGTCGTTCCGGCAGCGCCCGTGGCGCCGCCCGTGCCGACCGATGACGTCGTGCCGCCCGTCCCGGTGGTGCCTGCGCCGCCGGTCGTTCCGCCAGTCCCGCTCACCGCGGTGCCGCCCGTCCCCGTCGTCCCGCCGCGGCCGGCCGTCGAGCCGCCCGCCCCGCCACGACCGCCCGCGCCCGTGGTGCCGCCCGTACCGCCCGCGCCCGTCGGGGCGGACGCCGTGCAGCTCTCGACGCCCGGACCGGGTGGCGTGAACGCCGTCCCGTCCATGCAGGTCGGATCGCCGCTGCCCGCCGTGTAGGTCACCTGAATGGTGGCGCCCGAATTGCTCATCGCCATGTTGGTGATCGTCAGGCCACCCGCCGGATCGGTAAACGACTGGCCGACCGCGAGGCCGGCGTCGTTCAACCCCGAGCTGCCCGTCGTCGACGGCGTCATGTCGAGGATGAACGGGTGGACACCGCGCTGCGTGCGCGTGTGCAGATCGTCGGCGACGTGCACCAGCACGCGCGCCGTCAGCGCGCTCGAGTTCCCCAGCGTGCCGTCGAAGTCGACCGGCGTGCGCAGCTCCAGGTAATAGAAGTTGAGGTTCTCGGTCGTCGCGCTGCCGCCGCCGCCGGCGGGCCGCATGTACGTGCGCGTCTTCGGAGCCTTGACCTGCAGGAACTGGACGCCGTTGCAGGACGGCTCGTACGGGACGAGGTTGAACGTGCCGCTGTTGGTGACGCGCACGCCGTTGCAGCCGCTGAACCACCCCTGGTACGACTTCTGCCAGGCGTTCATGTGGCGGCAGCCGCCGCCCATGGGATCGAACCTGTCGCCGTACTCGCTGTTGGTGCAGGTGTTGGGATCGTCCGCGAACGGCGCCGATGTGCCGCACGTGATCGACGACGAGTGCTGCATGCCGAAGTTGTGCCCCGGCTCCTGCACCAGCACGACGCAGCTGGTGGAGGCGTTGTACCAGGTGTCCTTCGACGGCCGGTCGGGCGTGCCGACCGAGGCGAGGCCGCTCCACTGGCACGACGTGTTCATGCTGCCGTAGTACCAGAGGTAGTGGTTGAACGGCCCGCCCTGCGCGTCGACCATCGGCCGCAAGGCGCTGGCCATGGCCGATGTGTCGCACGCGTTCGGCGTGTAGGTGAGCGGACCGACGACCGTCGTGGTGATGTCCTGGGTCTGATACGAATCGCCGAGGTAGTAGTTCCGGATCGAATCCGGATCGTTCTGCATGCGGCCCATGATGTAGTCGGGCGTGACCGGAACGCTGGAGCCGTTCGCGCCGCGCACGTTCGTGAAGCCGTTGCCGATGTCGACGAGGATGAACGCGAAGGTGCGCGGGGCAAACGGCGCCGCGCCGATCAGCGCGGACGATACCGCTTGCGTCCCGGGCAGGCGCGCGAACGATGTGACACGCAGCGCCTCGCCCTCGGCGGCCCCCCACACCTTGAGCGGCGAGTTCGGTGCGATGTCCGGTTCGGAATCGAACAGCAGCGGCAGCTCTCTGCCGGCCGCATCCTTCAGGAAGTAGTGCGTCTGACTGAGCCCGTCAGGCGTGTCGGAAATATAGACGGCGAGCTCGCCGCTCTTCGATCCGTCGTCGGCGGAGCTGGACACGTCGTCGCCCGTTCCCTGACACCCCGCCGTCAAAGACGCCCCCGCGATCACGGCGGCGGCGAACGTGGCAGCCCGGGCAACTCGCTTCATCTGGTGTCCTCCTGCTGCGGTCCCGGGTTTCGCCGGCGCCGAGGCGACCGCGCGCGTCCAATGGCCACGCATGCGAGGGCAAGCATAGCCGCCAGACCGGACGAGGGCCCGCCGCCCGACGTTTCGCACGAACATCCGCCCGAAATCTCGCCGGGCTTGTCGCCGCCCTGGCCGCCCTGACCGGTCGCGATCGCGCCCGCGCTCCCGGTCGGGTTGACGCCGCTGCCGGCGGTGCCGGTCACGATGCCGCTGCCAGCCGCGCCGCTGACGCCGGTGCCCGCCGCGCCGGTCACCATGCCCGTCCCTGCGGCTCCGGTCGAGCCCGCGGCGCCGGTGCCACTGCCGCCGCTTCCCGTCGAACCGCCGCTGCCCGTCGAGCCGCCCCCGCCCGCGGGCATGACGACGCCCGTGCCGCCCGCTCCGGTCGAGCCGCCCGCGCCAGTCGAGCCGCCGGTCCCGGTCGTGCCGCCGCGTCCGGTCGCGCCGCCCGCCGAGCCGCCGGCACCGGTCGAGCCGCCGGTCCCCATCGTGCCGCCGCGTCCAGCCGCGCCGCCCGCCGATCCACCGCTGCCACCCACGCCGACCGCGCCGCCGGTACCGCCGCGTCCGGTCGTGCCGCCGGTGGATCCACCGGTGCCGCCCGCGCCACCTCGTCCGGTGCTGCCGCCGGTTCCGGTGCTGCCGCCGGAGCCGCCCGTGCCGGTCGTGCTGCCCATGCTGCAATCGGTGGGGCCGGGCGCGGTGAAGGTGCTGCCGTCCAGGCAGGTCGGGTTGCCGGTGCCGCCGCTCGTGTACGTCACCTGGATCGTCGCCGACGAGTTGCTCGTCGCCATGTTGGTGATGCTGAGCGTGCCTGCCGGATCGTTGAAGGTCGAGCCGACAGCCAGCGCGGCGTCGTTGAGGCCGCTCTGCCCGGTCGTCGACGGAACCATGTCCAGCAAGTACGTATGAATCCCGGTCTGCGTACGTGTCCGCGGCGCCGCGCCGACGTGAATCAGCACGCGCGCCGACAGCGAGCTGGTATTGCCGAGCGTCCCGTCGAAGTCGAGCGGCGTGCGCAGCTCGACGTAATACGCGACCAGCGTGTCGGTGCCCGCGTTGCCGCCGCCGCCCGCCGGCCGGTTGAACGGGCGCGACTTCGGCATCGCGATCTGCAGGAACTGGACGCCGTTGCACTGCGGCTCGAACGGCAGCAGCGTGAACGTGCCGGTGTTGGTGACCTTGACGCCGTTGCAGCCGCTGAACCAGCCCTGGTACTGCTTCTGCCAGGCGTTCATGTGACGGCAGCCGCCGCCCATCGGATCGAACCGGTCGCCGTACTCGCTGTCGGTGCAGCCGTTGGGATCGTCGAGGAACGCGGCGCTGGTGCCGCACGCCAGCGACGACGAGTGCTGCATGCCGAAGTTGTGCCCCGGCTCCTGAACCAGCACGACGCAGCTGGTGGAGCCGTTGTACCAGGTGTCCTTCGCGGGGCTCTGCGGGCTGCCGACCGAACCGAGCCCGCCCCAGGTGCACGGCGATCCGGTCGAGGTGCCGATGTACCAGAGGTAGTGGTTGAAGGTGCCGGTGATCATCGGGCGCAGCGTGCTCGCCAGCGTGCTGGTGTCGCTGTTCGAGCAGGTCGGCATCGTGTAGTTGATCGGCCCGAACACCTGCGCCGTGATGTCCTGCGTCCCGTACGAATCGTCGAGGTAGTAGTTGCGGATCGAATCCGCGTTGCCGATCAGCCGGCCCATCACGGTGTTCGCGTCGGTGTTGACGCCGTTCCCGTTCAGGTTGATCAGCACGAACGCGAAGCTGCGGGTCGGGTACGGCGCGCCGCCGATCAGCGCCGACGAAACCGTGTCGGCCGCCGCGGGCAACAGCGCATAGTCGGTCACGCGCAGGCCGTCCGGCGTCTCGACGCCGCGGACCTTGATGCGCGCGCCGGCCACCAGCTCGGGCGCGGGGCCCAGCGCGGAGTCGAAGATCAGCTTCGTCTCGAAGGTGGCGCCGCCCAGCGTGTCGCGCAGGAAGTAGCGGGTCTCGCTGCTGCCGTCGACGCCGTCGGCGATCGTCACGTCCAGCTCGCCGCGCTGCCAGCCGTCTTGCGCCTGCGCGGAGCTGCTGTCAGACGCCTCGTTGCATCCGGCGATCAGACCGACGAGCAATGCGGCTGACAGCGCCGTGGAACGAATGACGTCTTTTCCCAATCGTCACCTCCGGAGGGGCTTGTTTCGAGGGCCGGAAAGCGCGGCGGCGAAAGTAAGGGGCCTTTCCTTATACCCCATACCCCCAAAGGGGATCACCGCCTAAGTGGTGGTTTATGTCCGCCAAAGCGGCTCGTTTTAATGACATCTCATGTCGCAGAACACGTCCGACGCCGCGGGAGCAACGCAGGCATCGACCTGAGCGCCACAGGGAGGATCCTGTAGACACTCTGCTGGGCAGAGACAGTTGGGAAGATCATACGGCACGGTGCACCCGCCGCCCGTTGGTGGCGCGGCCCGCAAGCAATCGTCGAGCATCTGGAACGTGGTTTGCGCGTCGGCGGTGCCGCGCGCCTTGCACATCGCGATGCAGGCGTCGTCGGCGCAATCGAGAATGCAGAGACGAATGTCCTGGCAGCTCGCGTTGACAGTTGCGCCACCGGTTCCACCTGTTGCGCCACCACTGCCGCCCGTTCCCCCGCCCGCATCCTTCGAACCTCCGCTGCTCGAACAGGCGAATGTCAATGAGACCAATGAGACCAACAACGCGGCCGCAACGGCCGTGAGGGTTCCTCGCATGTCCATATGAGGCGGCCATGCCGGCAATCTGTCAACCGAAGTGATGGTAGCGCCTGTGGAAAGTGATGCGGCCGCCTGCGAAATGTTATGGTCGGCAGTCACGCGTATGCCCGCCCTCGCCGTCGAAAACATGCTGGACCTGATCGGGGGGACGCCGATTGTTCGGCTGCGCCATCTGGTCGACGAATCGATGGCGGATGTGTTCTGCAAATGCGAACAATTCAACCCGGGCGGCTCACTGAAAGATCGGATCGCGCTGTCGATGATCCAGGCGGCCGAGCGCGAGGGGCGGATCCGGCCCGGCGAATCGGTGATCGTGGAGCCGACGTCGGGCAACACGGGCGTCGGCCTGGCCGTGGTCGCCGCCGCCAAGGGCTACAAGCTGATCTTGACCATGCCCGACAACATGTCGCTCGAGCGCCGTGCGCTGCTGCGCGCCTACGGCGCCGAGGTCCACCTGACGCCGGCTGCCCAGGTGATGAAGGGAGCGGTCGATCGCGCCCATGAGATCTGTCGGAACAACCCGAACGCCTTCATGCCGATGCAATTTCAGAATCCCGCCAACGTCGACGCGCACCGGCGCACGACCGGCCCGGAGATCCTCGCCCAGCTCGGCAACCGCGTGCCCGATGCGTTCATCCACGGCGTCGGC
>DATFXS010000077.1:0-5450 GCA_035315605.1 Polyangia bacterium | reverse complement strand
TTCGAGGGGATCACGTTTCAGCCCGAGAGCCAGTGCGCGCTGGGGAAGAAGAGCTTCTTCTGGTCCGACGACAGCGATTACGGCGGTCATGCCATCTATCGCGGCACGATCCCGTGCGGCGTCCTCCCGTGACCCTGATCTGACGTCGGTCGAACTCGCTTGCCGTCGGCGGCGACTGTCGGCGTAATAGGGCGTTCGTGGGCCTCCTCATCGTCGCTCTGGCCATCGGCGTTCGCGTCGCGTGGGTGTTTCTGGTGCCCACGCGGCCCGTGGGCGACTTCGCGATGTACCTCGAGTCGGCGCGCTATCTGGTCGAACACCGCGCGCTGGATCCCGAGTTCATCTACATGCCCGGTTACGTCGGCGTCGTCGCGGTCGTGTACGCGCTGGGCGGCGGGCTGCTCGCGATCAAGATGATCGGCGTGCTGGCGGGCGGGCTGGCGGCGGGCGCCGTTTACGGCATTGCCCGGCTGTTGTTCGGCGCAACGGCGGCGCTGGTCGCCGGCCTCTTGTGCGCGCTCTGGCCGGGCGGGATCGCGGTCGCCAGCGTGACCGGGACGGACATGCCGTCGGCCGCGCTGATCGCGATCGCGGTCTGGCTGCTGGTGCGCGAGGCGGGACGGCATCCCCTCGGCGGTCCGGCGCTTTATGGTCTGGTGCTGGGCCTGGCCGCCTACATCCGCGCGGTGGCGCTGCCCCTCACGGTGCTGGCCGCGCCTCACTTCCGCGCGCGCGGGGCGCAGTTCGGCCACGTCATCACGCGCACGCTGGCCGCGTGCATCGTGGCGGGGCTGGTGCTGCTGCCCTGGGGCGTCCGCAACAAGATCCGCTACGGCGAATTCTTCCTGACCGACAGCCACGGCGGCCACACCGCGCTGGTGGGCGCGAACCCGAACACCGACGGCACCTACTCGCGCTCGCTGAACCGGATGTTCTGGGAGGGGACCGGCTATCGGTTGTTCAAGGAGCCGCACCTGGCCGCCGATCGCGCCGCGTTCAAGCTCGCCGTCGAATGGTCGAAGGCGGAGCCGAAGTACGCGCTCGGCTTGCTGGCCGCCAAGGCCGACCGCCTCCTGTCGTACGAACGGCCGCTGCTGTACTGGCCGCTCTACCGGCAGAGCGTGCTGCCGCCGGGGAGCCGCGCGCTCGGCTGGTTTTCGACCCACCGGACCGGCGTCGAGCGCGTCGTCGACTGGTTCTGGTACCTGTTCATCGCCGCAGTGCTGGTCGGCGTGATCGCGGCGTTCGCGCGCCGCAATCGCCCCGCGACGTCGCTGCTGCCGATCCCGCTCGCGCTCACGGTCATTTACATGCTGTTTTTTGCCGAGGCCCGGTACCACCTGCCCGTCGCCGTCTTGCTGATGCCGTTCGCGGGCGCGGGGATCGTCTGGGTCGGGGAGGCGGTGCGCGATCTGGCGCGCTTCGCCATCGATCGCCAGCGGCGGCCGCGGCTGCCCGTGGAGGGCGTGCTGGCGGCGCTGGCGATCGCGGCGACCTTCTGGGGCTGGCCGCGCATGCTGGCGGCGGGGGCACGGCTGCGCAACGAGCACCGCTGGGCGGCGGCGGTCTGCGCCGTCGACGGCAAGGGACGGATCTGCGAATTCCGGCCCGTGGTGCGGCCCGGCCAGCCGTCGCCGGTGCGCGGCGTCTGGGACGGCTTCGGGTTGAAGGTGTCAGCGGCGCAGCCGACCGCCGCCGCTGTCACCGACGTTGACCTTCCCGCCGGGAACTATCGCGTGTCGCTGCGCATCGAATGCGGTGATGCCTGTCCGGACGGAGCCGAGTTCGTGATCAGCGCGGGCGGCGTCGAGGTGCGGCGGACGCCGTGGCCGTCCCCAGCATCGGCCGTCGCGGTGGTGGTCCCGGTCACGCACGCCGGCGGAAAATTGCATCTCGAATTTCTGGCAGACGCGAAAAACGTGCACCCCGGGGAGACCCTGACGGCACTATGGCTCTCGGCATTCGAGGTTGAGCTCGAAAGACGTTGATGCATAATCCCCCGCCGATGCTTCCTGGCCCGCGGCTGGTCCTGCTCGCGGCGGCCGTTGCCGCGCTGCTCGGCTGCGGCAGCGCCACCGACGATCGGCCGGCGAAGTGGTCGTTCATCTCGGCGTCGATCACCGAGCCGTCGTGCGCGACGGTGAACTGCCATTCGGCCGTCGCCCAGAAATCGGGCGTCGACCTGCACGATCGCGCCACCGGCTGGACGAGCCTGACGAAGTACGGCTTCACGACGCTGGCCGATCCGAACGACCCCACCTCGGCGCCGGTGTTGTACTTGATGCGGGCGAGGGGCTCGATCCGCATGCCGCCCGACGTGCCGCTGCCCGAAGCGGACATCAATCTGATTCAGACCTGGATCAACGCCGGCGCCAACAACGACTGAGGATCCGACAAAGCTCCCCATGCGAAGACTCCTTCTCTGTCTGCTCGTCGCCGGCGTCGGGACCGTCGGCTTCGCGCGCGGCGCCGCGGCCTATCCGCAGTTCCAGTTCAGCTCCGGAACCAACAAGTGCAGCCAGTGTCATTTTTCGCCGGCCGGCACCGGCTTGATCTCGTCGTGGGGGCGGAGCGAGAGCGGCGACACGATCAGCATGGCGGGCGACGGCGGCTTCCTGCACGGCGCGGTGACGCTGCCGTCGTGGCTGGCGCTGGGCGCTGACATTCGTTTCGCGGGCGTGCGCAACGACGACGGCGGTCAAGCGGCGCCGCAGAGCGCCTGGTTCCCGATGCAGGCGGATCTCTACAGTCGTTTCGCGTTCAGCGACGCGTTCTCGCTGTATCTGGAAGGCGGCGTGCGCGGCGAGACCCGGCCGTCATCCGGATTCGCCAACACCGGCATCGGCAACATCAACTACGACTTCAGCACCGTCGCCGATCGCTTCATCACGCGCGAGCACTACTTGATGTGGCGCCCGAGCGCGACCGGACCGTACGCGCGCGTCGGGCGTTTCTTCGCGCCCTACGGCCTGCGCTTCGTCGAGCACGTCTACTTCGTGCGCCGCTTCACCGGTTACAACCTTTACGAGGAGACCTACACGGCCTCGGGCGGCTACGTCGGCGACGACTGGGAACTGCACCTGTCGGCGTTCACGCCGCCGCCGTCCAGTTTCCCCGACCCGCTGCAGTCGGTCGGCTCGCGCGAGTCGGGCGGCGCCGCGTACTACGAGAAGCGCTTCATCGGCGAATCCCCGGTGGTCGGGGCGGTGGCTGTGCAGGCGCGCATCGGCGTCGCCTCCGAGGAGGCGCGCTATCAGGGCGGCGTGATCGGAAAGGCGTGGGTCGAGCCGGCCAAGCTGCTGTTCCTCGGCGAGGCCGACTTGATCCGCCAGCAGGTGACCGCGGCGTCGTTCGGCCAGGACCAGTTCGTCTCCTATTCCGGCCTCAGCTGGTTTCCGATCCGCGGCTTGATGGCCTCGCTCGCCTACGAACGCTTCCAGGAGAACATGTCGGTCAGCACCACCGGCCGCAACGCCTACGACCTGCAGATCAACGTGTTCCCGTACGCCCACTGCGAGGCGGTCCTCCTCGGGCGTCTCATGACGGTCGGACAGGCCAGTCAGCCGGCCTCTAACCTCTTGATGCTGCAGCTACACTATTACCTATGACCATCGCTTACGAGGCACCCATGTCGAAGACTGACGCTTCGAGATATGTCTGGCTCCTGTCGGCGGCGTGCGGGCTGGCGGCCTGCAGCTCGACGCCCGACCAGCCGCTGCCGACGATGCCGTCCTACGCGACGGACGTCGAGCCGATCTTCGCGGCCCACTGCATTCGCTGCCACGGCGAGGGCGGGACGCTGAACGCGGCCCCGAATCCCGACGGCTCGCCCGGTATCGGCGCGCCCTTCCTCTGCTACCTGCAGATGTACGACGACACCGGCGATTGCACGGTCAACGACGCCGGGATCATCTCCGATACCTGCCACCGCGGCGCGCTTTACTGCGCGACGCCGGGGATCGACCCGCCGGTCAGTTACCTCGATACGTACGCGCTGATGCTGACGCCGGACGAAGGCGGGATGCCGCCGAAGCCGTGGCCGCCGCTCGATGCGCGGGAGAAGGAGATCCTCAGGCGATGGTTGCAAAACCCCATACCGTGACCCGCCTGCTCTCGGCTCTGGGCCTGGCCGCCGCGCTGGCGCTGCCGGTCGCCGGCTGCAACCCGG
Source organism: Polyangia bacterium (assembly GCA_035315605.1). GTDB lineage: Bacteria > Myxococcota_A > Polyangia > Fen-1088 > Fen-1088 > JADGRB01. Next base: position 1,282 of record DATFXS010000077.1, on the reverse strand, counting down.
CGGTGCCGGACCGGCCGACGTATGACCACGACGTCCAGCCGATCCTGACCGCTCGCTGCGTCCGCTGTCACGGCGCGGGCGGCAATCTGAACGCGATCCCCGGCGTCCCGACCGCGCTGCCACAGCCGCAGCTCTGCTACCTCCAGACCTACGACAACATTCCGGCGGGCTGCGCCGTCGGCGCCGCGGGCTGCTCGGCCGGCGCCGGCTACTGCGCTGGCATGTTGAGCACGTACATCAACGGTGGCGACAACGCTCCGTTGCGGATGCCGCCGAAGCCGTCGGACCCGCTCAGCGACTGGGAGAAGGAAGTGCTGACGAAGTGGGGGGCGCTGATGCCGCCCCCGAAGAGTTAGCGCCCCGACGGCTCAGAGCTCGAAGCCGCGGTCGTTCTTCTTCGGTTTCTTGTCGACCTTCTTGGCCTTGGTTTTTGCGGGGCGCGCGCGGCGCTTCTTCGCGCGTGCCTGGACGACGTGGCGAGGTCCCGAAGGTGATGCGCCCGTCGCCGCGAGTGCGGCGTGACTGAATGAATGCAGGCCGGGGAGCCCGGCGATGGACAGCGACAGGGCCAGAAGAGACGTGATCAGCATGCGCATGGATGCGTCAGTGTTTCATGTCCGACGGTGGGTTCGCAAGGTCCGCCGTCGACGCCAGGCTGTCACGAACGCGACGCGATCAGCCGGGGCAGACGACGACGGGGGCCGACCAGGTGCCGGCCATGCACGAGAATCGCTCGACGCAGCCGGCGTTCGATCCGGTCGTGATCGCGTAGACGCAGTCGATGTTCCCCTCCGTGCAGGCCGCCTGGCTTTGCGGCGCGACGGCGGGACAGGTCGGAGCGGAACAGATGCCGACTGACCACTCGCTGATGCCGGCCGCCTGACGCTCGCAGGCGTTCGCGTACGACTTTCCGTCGCATCCGCAGACGGGATCGATCGTCGAGTCGCACGTGGTCGGCTTGACCATGCAGATGCCGCTCGGGTCGACGGTCGCGCAGGCGCCGATCGCGAGCTCGCAGAACTGCCCCGACGGGCACATCGTGTGCGCGCTGCCGCCGCACGGTCCGGGGCCGCCCGTGCCCGCGCCGCCGCCCGTGCCGGCGGATCCGACCGGGCTGGTGCCACCGACTCCCGTGCCCACGCCGCCGACGCCGGTCACGGTGCCGCCCGAGCCGGTTGCCCCGGCCGTGCCGGCCACACCTGCGGCGCCGCCGGAGCCGGTCACGCCCGCGCTGCCGATCACGCCCCCGGTGCCGAGGAGGCCAGTTCCGCCCGCGCCGGTG
>DATFXS010000076.1:0-4308 GCA_035315605.1 Polyangia bacterium | reverse complement strand
AACCCGCGATCGCGGTCAGCGCGACGGCGAGCGCGTTTCGGATCGTGCACGCCCGCCGGTCCGGGGCGACTCGCCCGGTAACACTGGATCGCCAATCGCATCTGACCACGTGAGCGGCTGGCGCTAGAGCACCTTCCATGCCAGCGACGCGCGGATGCGGGGCTCATGACCGCGCGACGCCCTGGCGCGCCGCTTGCTGCCCCGCGGGTGATCGCCGTGCGCCCGGCAGCCTCGATCATCAGTGCCGTCGTGATCCTGATCGCGCCTCGCATCGCCGCGCCGGCGCCGCCCTCGCCGGCCTTGCCGGCCCGCCTGACGCTGGATGAGGCGCTGAAGATCTTCCGTCAGTCGGGCCTCGACCTGATCATCGCCGAGGCGGCCGTCGAGGGCGCCGAAGGCGATCTGAAGGCGGCCGGGGCGGTCCCCAATCCGGCCTTCGGGGTCAGCTTCAGCCACGTGTTCACGTACAACCCCGGCGCGATGTGCGAGTCCGCGACGTGCAGTGCGAACGGCATCGGGCTCGACCTCAACGACCAGCACGCGATCGAAGACACGCTGGCCGGCAAGCGGGGACTGCGGCTTCGCGTCGCGAACAGCGGGCTCGAGGCCGCGCGCCAGGGCCGCGCCGACGCACAGCGCACGCTGGAATTTACGGTGAAGCAGCAGTACCTGCAGGCGGTGCTGGCGCGCGATCAGCTCGACTTCGCGCTCGAGGTGCAAAAGTCGCTCGCCGCCACCTTCGAGCTGATGCATCTGCGCTATCAGAAGGGCGCCATCTCGGAAGCCGACGAAGCGAAGGTGGAGACCGCCAAGCTCGAGGCCGAGCAGGCGGTTTCGGCCGCGCGCCGCGCGCTGCAGGTGACGAAGCTGGGCCTCGCGTTCCTGCTCGGCGTGCGGGGCCAGCTGCCGGCGTTCGAAGTCGACGCCGATCTGCCGGCGTTTTCGGTGCCTGGCGCCCTCGCGCAGGCCACGCCGGCCTCGCTGGTGGCGGAGGCGTTCGATCGCCGGCCCGACCTGAAGGCCCAGCGGGCGCAGCACGCCCGCGCCGACGCGGCGGTGGCGCTGGCGAAGCGCCTGCGGTTTCCCGACATCGCGCTGGATCTCAACTACCAGCAAGCGGGCTCAGGCGGCATCGGGACGAACGCGCCGCTCACGCCGCCGACGCTGACCGTCGGCCTGAACGCACCGCTGCCGCTCTTCTACCGGCAGCAGGGAGAGATCCGTAAGGCGGAGTCTGATCTCAAGCTTCAGGACGCCCAGCAGGCGAAGATCGAAGCGCAGGTCGTGAGCGACGTTGCCACGGCCCACGCCAATTACGCGGCGGCGAAGGACCAGGTCGAGCGAATGCAGGGACGCCTGCTCGAGCGCGCGCGGCGGGCGCGCGATCTGGTCGGGATCCAGTACCAGAAGGGCGCCGCCTCGTTGCTGGAGCTCTTCGACGCGGAACGGACCTACATCGCGACGAACGTCGAGTATCTGAACGACCTCGCCGCCTACTGGATTGCGGTCTCGCAGGTCGAACAGGCCGTCGGCGTCGATCTGCGCAAGTGACAGGATCCCGACGAGGCGCGGGGAAAAATGCCCCCGCCGGGGCATCCTGCCCCCGCGAAGCACCCGCCGTCGACCACCGACCTCAGGTCGGCCCGGCGATGAAGATCTTCGTCCACTGCGCGATGTGATTCGACGTCGTCACGTCCTGGAACGGCAGGCAGAAGGCCGCGAAGCTGGGGTCGCCGCCGTTGATGCCCTGCTGCATCCCGACCATCCAGATCAGCGTGCCGCTGGGGTTCTCCGCGTTCTGCGTCGATCCAGGTTTGGGCGGGGCGCGCAGGCCGTACTGCCGGGTGGACGAGAACGTGAACCAGTAGAGCTTGTTGAACTCGTCGAGCTGGGTGACGAACGGGGCCCACTTCGGGAACGAGTTCGTCAGCGCCGTGGCGCCGTTGTCCGCGACGCCGGGGCTGTTGGCGTTGGTCAGCAACACGGGCGTCGGATCGCCCGGCGGCAATTGGGTCAGGTAGACGGTCGCCGTCGCGTCGGTGTCGGCGTTGCACGAGATGTCGGGCGTCTGCCCGGCGGTCGGCGTGTTCGCGCAGGTCGATTCGTCGTAGAGGACCAGCGTGCCGTCCGGGCTGATGGCCGGGTAGTAGCGGTTCTTTCCGAGTAGCGACGGGACCAGCATCTGCGGCGCGCCCCAGGCGCCGCCGCTGTTCTGGACGAAGTCGATGCCGCCGGTCGCCGGTTTCTGATCGGTCGTCGTCGCGGTCGCGTCCACCGACGTGAAGGCGATGGTGTCCGGGCCGTCCATGCTCTTCGTCCAGTCCGGGTGATCGGCGCGCAGCCCGCCGAGGTCGATGGTCTGCGTGACGGCGCCGCTGGTGCCGTCGAAGAGCATCAGGTTCACGGCTCCCTTCTTGGTCTGGTCGCCGTAGATCCCGACGAAGGCGTCCCCGGCCGCGTTCCACGATTCGAACTGGCTCTGCTGGGCCAGCGGGTAGCGCTGCGCCGCCGTGTTGGTCGTGACGTTCCAGAGCAGCAGATGTCCCTGGTTCTGGCCGCCCGCGCTGGCGACCAGCTTGCTGCCGTCGAGCGACAGCGCGTGGCAGCCGAGGCACGTCCGGCCGTCGGTGTTCGCCTGCGTCAGGTAGGGCGTGGCGGCGGTGGCGGTGCCCGAGAAATCCCAGCGCATGATCGCGCCCGAGTTGTTGGTGGTCCAGTAGTAGAGGCCGCCCATGATCGGGTCCTTCGAGAACCGGATCTTGATGCTCTGGCTCGCGCCGACGGACGTCCCGGTGTCGTCGGTGCCGCGGACCATCAGCGTGGCGGCCGGCTGCCCCGCGTTCGAGCGCGCGATGCTGACCCACAGCGTCGGATCGGGCGTGTAGATGCACCCGTTGATGCCGGTGGGCGCCGTGCAGCGGATGTAGCTGGTGACGTTCGAGACGGTGCCGACCACGCTCACCTCGAAGAGCGTGTTGTTCGCCCCGGGGGTGAAGTGGATCTCGACGCCCGAGACGTTGGGCGGGAACAGCACGCCGTCGTTCGGGTAGACGAGCGTCGGGGCGCGGCTGGTGTCGTTGGTGGTGCTGGTGAACACCGTCGACGCGTTCGCGGGCACGCTCCCCGTCATCTGCGGGTCGGCGCCCGTGAAGGTGTAGACGACCGTCAGCGTCGCGGTCGCGCTCTTGCCGCCGGACGTCGCGGTGATCGTGACGACGCCCCCCGCGTTGCCGATCGTCGTCGCGAGACCGGCCGCGCTGATCGACACCACGCCCGACGGGGTGGCGAAGTAGGTGACCTGGGTGGTCAGGTCGCGCGCCTGGCCGCCCACCATTCCGGTGACGGTGTACTGCTGCGTCTGCGCCGGGCCGCCCTGCGTCACCATCAAGGTCGCGCTGGTCGGGCTGATAGCCAGCGAATCGAGGCCGGGGATGCTGCTGCCTCCCGCCCCGCCCGTGCCGGTGCCCGCCGCGCCGGCCGCGCCGGCCGGGCCGATTCCGGCGGCACCGGCCGCGCCCGTCGACGTCGGCCGGGTCGCCGCGAGCTTGCAGGCCGGGGCGGCGGCCAACAATAGAACGAACACCGCATGGGGCGTCTTTGCCATGGATCCCCTCTTTCCAGAATTCCCGGTCAGGGCGGCAGAGATCCCGTGGACGCGCGCTTATTTGGGCAGGAGGTCCTTGATGGCCGCGTACCAGATGTTCGCCATGTAGCCGTAGCCGGTGTCGTTGGGGTGGACGTTGTCGCTGCCGATGTCCGAGAGCGGCATCTTGCTCATGTCGACGCCGACGATGTGCTGGCCCTTGGCGGCGTGCGACTGGACGATCCCCGGGATCCGGGAGTTGTAGGTCGTCAGCGGCGAGCTCGTGTAGCCGAGCGGCGCGATCTGGGCGAGCACGATCAGAGAGCTCGGCGCGGCCCCCGCGATCTTGTCGAGCAGGGCCTCGAGGCGCGTCGACATGTTCGCCGCGTCCATGAACCCGGTGTCGTTCGTCCCGATGTGAAGGAGGATGATGTGCGGCTTGCCGTTCAGTGCCGGGCTGGGGATCAGCGCCGAGATCCCGCCATTGCCGTACGTGCTGTAGCCGGGATCGATCGTCCAGCCGTCGTGGCCCTCGTGGCTGCGCGGGAAAGTCTGCCCCGACACCTGCGTCGGTCCGTTCGTGAGCGAGCCGGTGAACGTGACCTTCTGGCTCGCGGCGACGATCAGCTTGAACAGCGGCGAGCGATAGCCGGCGTCGTCGGTCGATGCGTACCCGTGCGTGATCGAATCGCCCAGCGGCAAGATGACGCAGGCGGTGCCGTTGG
>DATFXS010000075.1:0-2700 GCA_035315605.1 Polyangia bacterium | reverse complement strand
GCGGCCGGGCCTGGGGAGAGCGTGTCGAGGAGGTTCTGGCGGGGATCGGGCGGCGGCGGCAGCGACGGCGCGCTGTCGCGCGAGACGGTTGGCGTGAGCGCGTCGACCGGCTTGGTGACGACCGAGGTCACGGGGTCGGCGCTGACCGGCACCGGCGGCGGCACCGTCGCGCCGGCGCGGCGTTGCGGGACCGGCGGCGGCGCGGCGGGGCGCGGCGGCAGCGGGGGCGGCGCGGCGGGGCGAGGCGGCACCGGCGGCACCGGTGGATCGGCGGCAGGCACCGGCGGTACGACCGGACGCGGCGGCACGACGGGCACCGGCGGCGCGATGACGTCGACGTCGACCAATGTCAGCACCTTCCACAACAACCTGGGGCGGACCGGCGTCTACATCGACGCGGCGCTCACGCAAGCGGCGGTCAAGAGCCTGCACGTCGACACGTCATTCGCGAACACCGCGATCGCGGGCCCGGTCTACGCCCAGCCGCTTTACCTCGGCGGCGCGGGGACCAGCCAGCCGGACATGATCATCGTCGCGACCATGCAGAACCGGGTGTACGCGCTCAACGCGTCGACGGGCGCCGAGGTCTGGGCGAACATGCAGTACGGTGCGCCGGTAGCCACCCGGCTGGACATCAACTCGGGCAACCAGCCGAAGCTTCCGTTCGGGATCATGGGCACGCCGACCATCGACACCGCGACGCGCACGCTCTATTTCAACGCGGCGACCGACGTGAACAGCATGGTCGGGCACCGGATCCACGCCGTCGATCTGAGCAACGGGATGGAGAAGAGCGGCTGGCCGGTCGTCGTCGAGACCGCCGCGAAGAACGCCGAAGGAGGCGCCTTCGTGCCGACGAACCAGAACCCGAGAGGCGCGCTCGCGCTCATCGGCGGCCGCGTCTTCGTGCCTTACGGCGGCCACATCGGCGACGCGGACAACTACCACGGTTGGGTAGTCGGCGTGTCGACGACGACCCCGACCGACGTCGTGGCGTGGTCGACGCGCGCGGCCTGCGGCGGCATCTGGGGCACCAGCGGCATCGCCTCGGACGGGACGTCGGTCTTCTTCACGACCGGAAACACCAAGGCGAGCGCGAGCGGCGGCTTCTCGGCGCCGTCCACTTACGGCGACGGCGAGGCGGTCTACAAGCTCGGGACCAGCCTGGCGCGCACGACCACGGCGACGGACTTCTTCGTTCCGTCGAACTGGTCCGCGCTCGACAGCAGCGACACCGACGTCAGCGGCAGCGGCATCATGCTGTTCGACGTGGCGGGCGCGACGCCGTCCGCTCTGATCCTGCTGCTCGGCAAGGATGGCAACGCCTACCTCATCAACCGCACGAGCATGGGCGGCAATCCCGCGACCCCGGTGCGGACGCTCAAGGTCGCCAACGGCACCATCATCCAGGCGAGCGCCTTGTTCACGACCTCGACGGGCACGTACTTCGTGTTCCGAGGCGGCGTCCAGGGCTGCCCGACCGGCATGACCGGTGGCCTGATGGCGGTCCAGATCACCGCCGCGTCGCCGCCGGCGATGACGCCGGTATGGTGCGGGGGGCCGACCGGCTCGAGCAACCCGATCGTCACCATGAGCAACGCCCAGGGCGCCGACCCGATCATCTGGGCCGTCGGCACCAACGGTCAGGTGAGCGCGACCGCGATGGTGATCGGTGCGAATAACAGCATCTCGTTCGCCAACGCTCTCACGAACACCGTCACCACCGCAGCCGTCGTCGGGCACCAGACGCCGATCGTCGCGAACGGCCGCGTGATCGTGGCGACCGGTACGGGGACCACGGGACGCGTCTTCTCGTTGACGCCGTAAAGAGAAGGGCCCGTGGCCTAGTCTCGCCGCCGATGGCTGCGGCGATACCATGCTGCGGTCGCCAGAGCGATCGCGAACAGCAGCGCCAGGCCGTTCGCGCGGCCCGGGGTCGTCGCGCAGCCGCAGCCGCCCCCGCCGCCACCACCGCCGCCGATGTGCGCGTCGGTCGACCCGTCCGCGCCTGCGTCGGTCCTCGCGGGCGCACCCACGTGCACCGTCTGCGTCACCTCTGCCATCATGAACGGCGCCGCGCCGCCGGTCTGCGTCCAGAGTTGCATCAGCTGCGTGCCGCGGCTGTCGGTCGTGTTCGCCGCGGCGAGCGCTGCGACGTGTGACGCGGTCATCGCCTGGTAGTAGAGGCGCACCCGCACGGTCACATCGGAACCCTGCGCAGCGGGCAGCGCGATCTGGAAGCTGGCGTCGTCGAACGCGTTGACACCGCCGGCGCCGTCCGAGAACGAGATCGGACCTACCGGCTGCGTGTGGGCGGTGGGTTTGAAGCCGGCCGGAGGGATCCGGCTGTCACGCAGGATCTGACGATGCAGGACGATGTGATCCTCCGGGCTGCCGTCGCGGCCATGCACCGCCTCGTACAGGCGCAGCTGGGCATCCTCGTTCAGCGCGCCGGTGGCCGCGTCGTAAGCGCCGGACTGCACGTCGGCGGCGCCGCTGCCGTCGACGACGGCGATCTCGATCCAGGCGCGGCGGCCGTCGGCGTAGCCCGTCGGGAACTTGTGGCCGGCGAGGTTTGTGACCCGAACCGCGGCGGTGACGTTGCCGCCGGCCGGCCCCTCGGCGGGCAGCGTCTTGACCTCGAGCTTCGCGGCGGCTCCCAGGTTCGCATGGGCGGTGGCCCGGGTGTATTCGTACTGG
>DATFXS010000074.1:0-8955 GCA_035315605.1 Polyangia bacterium | reverse complement strand
CCGCGCTTTCGAGCACGAGCTGCGCGCCCATGTTCGCGAACGACTCGGGAAGCTCGATCTCCTCGGCCACCGTCACGCCGTCCTTCGTCACCAGCGGCGAGCCGTGCATCGGGCGCTCGAGAAAGACGTTGCGTCCCCCTGGCCCGAGCGTCGTCTTCACCGCACTGGTGAGGACGCGCGAACCCTCGAGCAGGCGCGCCCGCCCTTCCTCGCCGAACAATAATCGCTTCGCCGGCATCTAGCTTCGCTGCCCTCGGTTGAAAGCGGCGTCTCCCCGTCGGCTCGGCTCAGGAATGTCGGGGCGCGCGTCAGGAATCTGATGCATCGGCGGCGTCGGGCGCGGCGGCGCTCCATTATATCGCGGCCGACGTTGGCGCTGGGCTTGCTGTTTGGCGAGCCCATGTCTTTTCTTCGACTGAACCTTGGCTTGAGCCTCGTTCTGGCCGTGGCAGCCGGCTGCGGCGGCGGAAGTGGGATGACCACCGTGGCGTTCGACGCGGGCGCCTCCTGCTCGACCGTCCCGACCTATGGGCAGCTGCTCACCGCCACCTTCGTCCCGCGCTGCTCCGGCCGCTGCCACGGCGGCGCCAACTCGCCGCCGACCCCGACCTCGCCGGCCGGGCCGATCGACCTATCGGCCTCGTCGACCCGCGCCCAGCTGGTCGATCGCGCGTCGATTCACGGGATGGGCCTGGTGCTGGCTGTGCCCGGCGATCCGGGCGCCAGCTTCCTGCTGCGCAAGCTGACCGACAGCTTGCCCGCCGACGGCACGCTCGGCTCGCCGATGCCGATGGGCGAGGCGATCCAGTGGACGATGATCCCGCAGGCCGAGGTCGACGCGATCACCTGCTGGATCGCGGGCGGCGCGCCCTAACCGGGGATGCGGGCCAGAAACGCGCGCAGCTCGTCCTGAAGGCGGCCCGGGTCCACGTTCCACGCCCGTCCGAGCTCGCGCGCGACGTCGATGATCGATCGGCTGCCGTCGATCATCCCGAGCACGCCGGTCGTGAACATCGACGTCCGTCCGAGCGCGATCAGCGCCGGCGTGATCGGGATCGGCATCATCGGGTTGGCGACCCAGGGCGGCAGCGGGTCGGGAACCTCGACGGCCGGCGCCTCGCCGGTCTTGCGCGCCAGGAAACGGAACACGGTGTCGGTCCGGCGCGATCCGCTGACCGGCGAATCGAAGTACGGCAGGTCGTGCCGGTCGTGCGATCCGAGCTCGAACGCGCCGGCGGCGACGATCTCCAGCACCTCCTCGATCGTGTAGGCGCGTGACAGCACCTGCTGGAAGCGCAGCGGGCCGAGGTTGACCCAGAGCCCGCCCGGCCGGAGGACGCGGTTGATCGCCGCCGCCGTCTCGCGCAGATCGGCGCGCGCGATGTCGATGAACCACGACGTGACGACCGCGTCCAGCGACCCGGTCGGAACGGGCGGTCGCAGCGCGTCCGCGAACACCAGCTGAAACCCGTCGCGCACCGCGAACGGCCGCGCGAGCGCACGCGGGATCACGACGGCGTCGTCCGACGTCGGGTCGACGGGAAACTCGGGCAGCGTCACCGTCTCGCCCGCCAGCAGCCGATCGGTGACCAGGAACGGCAGCGGATTGACGTCGAACGCCAGCGTGCGCGCTGCGCCCGAGGCCTGGTGCACGTCGGCCGCCAGCCGCCCCGTGCCGGCGCCGTAGATCGCGACGCGGTCGAGGCCCGCCGGCAACAGCGGCGCGACCAGCCCAAGCGCCAGCTCGCACTCGCGCCCGCCCCACGCCCAGTCACGGAACAGGTGCTCGTAGCACTCGAGGATCGCCGCCTGCGCGCCGGGCTCGGGCCGGCTCGGGATCACGGCGGTCGCCATCGGGTCGGGGTCGGCGTCCAGCGGATCGAACAGCGCCGTCACCGTCTCCAGCTGCTGCACGAACGCGTCCGCTATGCGCCCGAGCCGCTGGCGCGTGCGCGGCAACATGTCGGTGGCCTCCGCCTCCTGGCGCAGGGTCGCGACGCGCAGCTCGATCCCCTGGCCGTAATCGTCGAGCCGCCGCAGCCACAGCGTCCGCCAGAGCGTCGGATCGTCGAGGAGACAGGGGACGCGGCCGAAGACCGGAAAGCCCGTTCCGCACTGCCCGCATCGGTGGCCGCCCTCGGCCTCGACGAGCGTCCCCGCGCACCGCGGACAGCAGAGGACGTCGATCAGGCTGCCGGAGGGATCCATGCGCCCGGTTTTGATTACGTGACTTTCTCGTCGCTGTCGAGCACGGTCGACCGCGGTCGAGCGCGCGCGATGGCTTCAGGCTGCGGTCGGATCGGCGTAGCGGCGGCGGACCTCGCTGTCTTCCCAGACCCGCCGGGCCTGATCGGCTTCCGAGAGCGCGCCGCGCGCGTCGGCGGCCAGCTCGCGGCGGAAGCCGAGCGACTCGGGCAGGTACTGCCAGAAGAACGCCTTGCCGATCCGGTTCCACAGCTCCCAGTCGAAGGCGAAGCGGAACGTCTCGTCGTAGAGGCCGACCGTCTCGAAGACGCTCTTGTGGATCATCGTCGTCGATCCCTGGATCCAGCAGGCGGCCGCCAGAGCGTGGCGCTGCGCGAGGATGCTCGACCATTGCGGCGGCGGCGCGACGCGCCGGTCTTCCTCGCCCGCCGCGATCATGTAGTGGTGGCAGAGCGCAAGGACGTGCGCGACGTCCGCCGCCTCCAGCTGGGCGCCGATCTTCTCGGGCATGAACAGATCGGTCTCGGCGAGCCAGGCGATCCAGTCGGTCTTGGCCTCGCGGATCCCGAGGTTGAGGAGATGCGCCACGCCGGCGCCGGCTGCCTCGGCCCGGATGAGGCGCGCGTTGGGCGGCAGCTTGGCGACGTCGACGTCGGCCGCCGCGTCGGCGGCGACGATCACCTCGACGGGGACGGTCTGCGTCGCGGCCGAGCGGACGGCGGCGTCGCGAAATGCCGGCTTGCCACCGACGACCGGGATCACGATCGACGCTCGCGGCGCCCCCTCGAGGATCGTCGGCTCGACGGACCAATTGTTCGTCTTTCGGATGCGGTTGCGCGCCGCGAACCCGGCGTCCACCGTCACCTCGCCGAGGTGACCCAGCTCGAGCGTGGTGTCGACGAAGATCTCGTGGCCGGCCGCGGCCGCCCGCCGGAGGAACCAGATGTCATCCGACGCGTTGCCGTCGGGCGACCACCATCCATCGTCCGGCGAGATGTCGGTGAAGACGCGCCGCTCGACCAGCAGAAATCCGGCGCCGGTCGCGTCGACCCGCATCAGCGATCCGGAGCCGTCGGGCCCGATCTCGCGGCGCCAGTCGTAGACGTACGCCATCGGCACGTCGTCCATCGCCCGCTCGGCCGGCTGCCTGCGGAGCAGCTGCGGATGAAACGGAGCGCGGCGGTTGAAATAGAGCCCGCCCACGATCGGCAAACGATGCCCGAGCAGCCGGAGCAGGGCATCGCGCGGAAAAGACATGTCCGCGTCGATCCAGAGCAGGTGCGTCGCCGGCGTTTTGAGCGCCGCCTGCGTGAGCAAATTGCGCGCGGTGTGCGAGGCTTCTTGCTCGACGAGGAAGAGGTCGACGGGCACGCCAGCCGCCCGCGAATAGTCGCGCAGGATGATTAGGTCCTGCATGGTGCGCGGACGCACATCCTTCTGAACCGGCATGCAGACCGCGATCATCGCGGCCCACGATAGCATCGACGATGCTGGGTGATGTGGGCCTGTGTGCGCATGCCGCGCGGCAGCACCCGCCGACAAGCCGGAAATTTAACTGAGCTTTGACGACGCGCCGCCGTCACCTCAACAGCCAGAACACCCACCGGCCATTAACAAGCCGGTAGTCCCACCCACTCCGGGGGTCTTTGCACCCCACTCCCGTCGGAGGTTCCTCGATGCGGTACGCAAGCCGGCTTTCATTTTCGATGCGGTGGCTCCCTGCGGCGCTCCCGCTCTGCGCGGCGATGGCCATGGGTTGTCACGGCCAGGTCGGCGACGTCGGGGACGGCGGCGGCCAGCTCGGCGGCGCGAACGGGGACGGCGGGGTGGCGCAGCCCTGCACCGGGATGAACGACCCGCGAATGGTCGTCGCCGGTCAGCGCATCATGATGATCACGAAGCCGCAGCTGGTGAACACCGTCCGCTACCTGATCGACGACACGGAGGCGAACGCGATCCTGGCCGCGGGCGACACGTACGCTCTGACGAAGGACTCCGATCGCCACTTCCCGCCGTCGGATGGCGAGCAGGAGACGTTCAACGAGACCAACATCCTGCCCATCAACAACCTCGCCGAGAACGTCTCGAACTACGTCACGATGAACTTCGCCACGCTGGCGAACACGCTGGCGAAGTGCAACACGTCTTCGGACACCTGCGCGACGACGTACCTGAACCTCCTCGCGGCGAAGGCCTACCGGCGGCAGCTGACCAGCGACGAGCAGACGCGGTTCACGAACCTCTACACCAACCTGCGCAACCAGATGATCAACGGTTACGCGATGACGAACACGGTCGAGCAGGCGACCGGGTACGCGGTCTGGGCGCTGCTGATGAGCCCGCAGATGCAGTGGCTCTGGGAGCTGGGCGGCGTCGAGAACGCCAAGCCAATGCAGACGTCGACCTCGCCGGCCGGCATCTACGTCAGCGACGACGAGCTGGCGAGCCAGCTGTCGTTCTTCATGACCGACAGCCCGCCCGACGACACGACCCTCGCCGCCGCCAAGGCCGGCACGCTGCGCGCGAACCTGCCGATGCACGTCAGCCGCCTGCTCGGCACGCAGGTCGCGAAGGACTGGCTGCGGCACGTGATGGAGCTCTACTTCCTCGTCAACCAGCTGCCGCTCTCGCCCGTCGACCCGGGGAAGTTCCCGGTCGACAGCGGCCTGCTCGCGTCGATGGGAACCGAGACGCAGATGTTCCTCGACAATGTCCTCTGGGCCAACGGCAGCAAGCTGAACGACATGCTTCTGTCGAGGACGTCGTTCGTCAACTCGCGCATGGCGCAGGAGGTCTACAACATCCCGATCCCGGCCGGCGCGGACGCGAACGACCTGACCAAGTTCGGGCAGGCGACGCTGCCCATGGATCGCAGCGGCATCCTGACCAACGCCGGCTTCCTGACGGCCCGTTCGCGCTCGGACGGCCAGGACCTCGTCTCGCGCGGCAAGAGCGTCAAGGCGGCGTTCCTCTGCCTGATCTCGTCGCCGCCCACGGACATGGCGACCCAGATGGCGGTCACGGCGGCCAGCGGGATGCTGAGCCAGGAGACGGGACAGGAGCAGGCGGCGATTCGCGCCAAGGCGCCGGTCTGCGCGCAGTGCCATGGCACGTTCGACTCGTACGGCCTGGTGCTGGAGTTCTACGACGCCATCGCGCGCTACCGGACGACGTACGACTACCTGCCCAACATGCCGACGATCGACGGCACCACGAAGCTGCCGGACCTGATCGGCGGCGCGACCGTGCACACCGCGGCCGAGCTGGCGACGAACCTGACGCAGAGCCCGACGTTCATCAACTGCCTCGCGAAGTCGATGCTGCAGTACGGGATGACGGACTTCGCCGCGGCGGTCGAGCTGCCGCTGCCGCCGTCGCAGGCCGGCTGCGCCGCGGCCGACGTCGTCCAGCGCTACCAGGCTGGCGGCAACCAGACCTTCACGGGCCTCGTCAACGCCGTGACCCAATCGCCCGCCTTCGTCGTTCGCAACGTGACCCCCTAGCCCACGCATTCGACCGAAAGCCATTCGGAGGTAAATCGAAATGATCTCGTACAGGTTCAAGCGGCGCTCGTTCCTGACCGCGGTGGGCGGGGGCATCGGCCTCAAGGTCATGCTCCGCAACATTGAAGCGTCGGCGCAGACCGCGTCGTCGCCGCCGCGCCTGCTGGTCACGCACTGGCCCGTCGGCATCGTCGCCGGGGCCAGCGACGCCCTCTGGAAGCCGACGTCGGGCGCCGCCACCGGCAGCCCCGGCCTGCAGCCGTTCGTCGACAACGGCCTGAACAACGACATGATCACCCTCCGCGGCGTCTCGACGGGGGCGCTCAACCTGAACGGCGGCGGCAGCCATGAAGGTGGAACGGTCGTCCTCGTGACCGGCGTCGGCTGCGCCGGGACGCGCACCAACCGCGGCGAGTCGGACGACGGCTACGCGGGCGGCCCGTCGTACGACCAGGTGATGCTGTCGAACGTGGCGGCCCTGAAGTCGCCGATGGGCGGCGCCGGCTACGCCAACTCGATCTGCGACGCCCGCACGGACCTCGGCGAGGTGTCGACGAAGTGCCTCTCGTACGGAAACACCAAGGTCGCCGTCACGAACTACAACGGCAGCCAGGGGACGCAGAACCAGCCGCTCACGCCCGTGCTGAGCCCGCTGACGCAGTACACGAACCTGTTCAACAACTTCGTCCCGCTGCAGTACTCGGATCCGACGCTGGCGGCCGCGCCCGCGGCGGACGCGACGCTGACGAACCTGGCGTCCAAGAAGAGCATCCTCGACTTCGCGCTGACCGAGATCTCGACCCTGCAGAAGCTGGCGCCGAGCGATGCGAAGGCGAAGCTGCAGAACCACTTCGACGCCATCACGAGCATCGAGAGCCAGATCACCAACACCATCAACACGCGCTATCCGACGGTGACGGGGACGGGCGGCGCCGGCGGTGGCACCGGGGGCAGCGCAGGCGGCGCGGGCGGTCGCGGTGGGGCTGGCGGCGCGGGCGGACGCGGCGGCGCGGGCGGCACCGGCGGCGCGGCCGGGCGCGGCGGCAGCGGCGGCACGGGCGGCACGGGCACCGGCGGCAGCACGGGCACCGGCGGGACCGGCGGGACCGGCGGCATGAACGGATGCAAGACGAAGCCGACCGCTCCACCGTCGACGTCCGGACCGGACGACTACACCTCGGGCTCGCACGGCAACTACGGCACGCCCAAGAACGGCTCCACCGACGACGAGGCGACGCACAAGACGGTCGGGCAGCTCCACTTCGGCGTGCTGCAGGCCGCGTTCCTCTGCGACATCATCCGCTGCGGCACCTTCCAGTGGTCGCCGGGAACGAACCACGTCGCGTTCAAGGGCTACTACCCCGGCGACCTGACCGGCATCTACCAGCACCACCCGGTCAGCCACTCCGTCGGCAGCGCGACGTCGACCACGGGGACCACCTACGACACGCTGGCCGCGCCATCGATCCAGTACCTCTTCAACATCCAGAACTGGTACTTCTCGCGCACGGCGGAGAACCTCGCCCTCTGGAAGAACTCGGTCGACGGCTTCGGCAACTCGCTGTTCGACACGACGGTCATCCCGTTCGTCACCGAGGTCGAGCAGCTGAACCACAACCGCAGCAACATGGCGGCCATGATCTTCGGCGGCAAGAAGCTGGGGTTTCAGCAGGGCCAGTACAAGAGCGGCAACTTCAGCATCAACAGCTTCTGGGGCACGATCGCGCAGGCGTTCGGGTACACTTCCACGGCATCGCCGCTCGCATCGCCGATAGCCGGTCTCTGGGTGCATCCCTAGTAGCTTCTCCTGCGTCGCAGGTCGTGGACGCCGGCGGTCTTCACCTTCACGTTTCGATCGCCTGCCTCGCCCTCGTCGCCTGTTCGCCCCCACCGGCCGGCAAGTATGTGCCTCCGGACGGCGGGGCCGTGAGCGCGGAGGGCCCTTCCCTCGCCGCCGGCGCCAGTTACACCTGCGCCATCTTCGGCGCGGGAGCCGTCCGCTGCTGGGGCGACAACGGCAACGGCCAGCTCGGCCGCCCGCCGCTCGGTGATCCGCTGGCCGACTACAGCGTCGACCTCGGAACGGACCGCCGCGCCACCGCGATCTACGCCGGCGGGTCGTACACCTGCGTGATCCTGGAGGGCGGCGCGGTCAAGTGCTGGGGCAACAATGACTTCGGCCAGCTTGGCCTCGGCGACATGGCGAACCGCGGGGACGGCACGCTGGCGATGGGCGACGGGCTGCCGACCGTCGATCTCGGCACCGGTCAGCGCGCCGTCGCGCTCGCCCTCGGCGAGACGGCCAGCTGCGCGCTGCTGGCGGGCGGCCAGGTCAAGTGCTGGGGCGATCCCTACCAGGGCGCGACCGGCCACGGCGACATCGAGCCGACCGGCGGCTCGCCGGGGACGATGGGCGACAATTTGACGGCGGTCGATCTCGGCAGCCGCGACGGCGTCCCGCTGAAGGTGAAGAGCGTCGCCGCCTTCGACTACCACTCGTTCTGCGCGATCCTCGCCGACGCGGGGCCCGACGTCAGCGCGCTCAAGTGCTGGGGCAGCAACGACTACTGCGAGCTCGGCATCGGCTCGCATGACGGGGGCCGGGGCGCGGATCCCAGCACGCTCGGCGATCACCTGGAGTGGATCGACATCGGCACGACCAGCGCGGGCGCCGTGCGCAAGGCGGTCGCCGTGGCGGCGGGCTTTCAGCATGTCTGCGTGCTGGGCGACGACGGCATCGTGAAGTGCTGGGGCAGCAACCGCTCCGGCGAGGCCGGCATCGGGACGACGAGCGATCCGCGCTCGTGCTCGCCCGACGAAATGGGAAACGCGGGGCTGGTGTCGCTGCCCTATCCCGCGACTGCGATCGCCTCGCGGTTCGAGCACACCTGCGCGCTGCTGACGAACGGCGACGTGATGTGCTGGGGCCGCAACACCGAAGGACAGCTGGGCACTGGCGACACGGTGAACCGCCTCAGCCCGTCGGACCCCATCGTCTTCGGCGCGGGCTTCGCGCCCGCGAAGCTCGTGTTCGGCAACGACCACGACTGCGCGATCTCGACGGACGGGCGGATCGAGTGCTGGGGAAGCGATCAGCTGGGGCAGCTGGGACCGCCGGCCACCGGCGACCTGCTGGCGCCCGGACCCGACTTGCGGCTGCGCGGGGCGCCGGTCGACGTCGTGGCCGCGGGCGGCGACCACACCTGCGCGATCCTCGACGGCGGCGCGCTCAAGTGCTGGGGGCGCA
>DATFXS010000073.1:0-14911 GCA_035315605.1 Polyangia bacterium | reverse complement strand
GAATTCCATCGGAGCGCTTCATGAACGACGGTGCCGCCCTCGGCCTGGTCCTCGACCAGGTTTCAAAAGACAAGAATATCGATCGAGCCGTGCTGGTGGAGACGCTGGAGCAGGCGATCCTGACCGCCGCCAAGCGCGCCTTCGGCATGCATCGCGAGATGGAGGCCAAGTTCAACGAAGAGTCGGGGCGCGTTGATCTGTTCCAGATCATCGTCATCGTCGAACAGGTGACGCCGGGGAAGGGCGTCCACCAGGTGGTGCCGGTGCCGGCCGGGCCGATCGTGCCCGCCAGCCTGGAATCGACGGGTGGCAACGAGGTGTCGCTGGAGGAGGCCGTGCGCTACGGCCTGAAGGCGGAGGTCGGCGACGAGCTCCTCTTCCAGATCTTCTATGACGAGAAGGACCAGGCGAAGGCCGAGGAGCAGGACGCCAAGTACGGCGAGCTGCTGAAGCTGAACCGCGCCTGGAAAGGGTTCGGCCGCATCGCCGCCCAGACCGCCAAGCAGGTCATCCTGCAGCGCGTTCGCGAGGCGGAGCGCGAGAACGTCTTCAACCAGTACAAGGATCGCAAGGGCGAGCTGATCTCGGGCATCGTGCGCCGGTTCGAGCGCGGCAACATCATCGTCGACCTCGGCGGCGCCGAGGCGGTGCTGCCGGTGCGCGATCAGGTGCCGCGCGAGTCGTACCGGGCGGGCGACCGGATCGTCGCCTACGTCGTCGACATCGACAAGACCGCGCGCGGGCCGCAGATCATCCTGTCGCGCACGCACAAGGGGCTGCTCGAGAAGCTGTTCGAGATGGAGGTCCCGGAGATCTACGAGAAGATCGTGCGCATCGAGGCGTCGGCCCGCGAGGCGGGGGCGCGCTCGAAGATCGCGGTCAGCTCGCGCGATCGGGACGTCGATCCGGTCGGCGCCTGCGTCGGCATGAAGGGCTCGCGCGTCCAGGCGGTCGTGCAGGAGCTGCGCGGCGAAAAGATCGACATCGTGCCGTACGATCCCGATCCGGCGCGCTTCGTCTGCAACGCGATCGCGCCCGCCGAGGTCGCGCGCGTCATCATCGACGCCGGCAGCCACACGATGGAGCTGATCGTCCCCGACGAGAAGCTGTCGCTGGCGATCGGCAAGAAGGGGCAGAACGTCCGGCTCGCCTCGCAGCTGACCGGGTGGCGCATCGACATCCACTCGGAGTCGAAGGTGCGCGAGATGGAGGCGCGGGCGCGCCAGTCGCTGGCGGCCATCAAAAGCGGGCCCGACGGCGCTGGTCTCTCGTCGGCGACCGTGGAGGCGCTGTTCCAGGGCGGTTGGCGTTCGGCGGCCGAGGTCGCGGCCAGCAAGCCGGACGAGCTGGGCGCGATCACCGGGATCGGGGGCGCTTCGGCGGCGCAGGCGGTGATCGCCGCCGCGGCGAAGGCGGCCGAGCTGGAGCGCGCTCGCCAGGCCGAGGAGGCCGCGCGCGCGGCCAAGGAAGCGGCGGCGGCCCTGGACAAGGACGCCGCGGGAGCAGCGGGAGCAGCGGGAACAGCAGGAGGTAGTCCGGAGGCGCCTCAGGGATGACCACGGCGCCAGACCTTCGTCATGACTCCGATCCGGAATTGCCGGACCTGCATCGGGTGCCGGCGGCAGGACGCCGCCGCCGAGATGGTGCGGCTCGGGGTTGCCGACGGGCGGGTCGTGGTGGCCGGCTCGAAGCGCTCGGGGCGCGGCGCGTCGATTCACGCGCGGCCGGCCTGCCTCGAGTCGGGGCTGCGCACGGACGCGTTGTCACGCGCTTTCAAGCAGCGGGTGACGATTCCCGACGCCGCGGAATTGCTACAGCAGATCACATCGCGTAGAGGAAGATAACCAATGGCCATGATGGGAAGCGGATACGAGCGCAGACCAGAACCGGAGGCACCGGCCGGGCCGCGGCTCCGCGTCTACGAGCTGGCGAAGGATCTGAACGTCCAGCCCAAGGACCTGGTGAACAAGGTCCGCGCGATGGGGATCGAGGTCGCCAACCACATGTCCCATCTGGAATCGGTCGATGTCGACCGGGTCCGGCGCGCCGTCGATCGCGAGCGGCTCGAAAACCTGGAAGAGGTGCGGCTGAACGACACGGTCATCCGGCGCCGCTCCAAGAGCGCAGCAGGTGGCACGGCCGCCCGGCCGCAGGCTCCCGCGCCCGCCGCGCCGCCTCCGCCGTCGGCGCCCGCGCCGCGCGCGCCCGAACCCGCCGCGCCCGCGGCCGTGGCGCCCGAGGTCTCCCTTCCGCGCACGGTCCGCGACCGCGAGGTCGAGGTGCAGGAACGTTCCCCCGCACCGAAGCCGGCCGCGGCCCCGCCGCCCGCCGCTGCGGCAGCCCCGGCGCCGGCGCCCGCCGCGCCGCCCGCCGCGGCGAAGCCCGCCCCGGCCGCCGAGCCAGAGGCGCCGCCGCGTCCGACCATCAAGCAGATCCCGCAGCCGGTCGTGACCGGTTCGGCGGCGACGGGCGCGTTCATCCAGCTGCCCGGCACCCAGCCGCGCAACGAGCAGCCGGTGCAGCGCTTCGAGATCAAGGACCGCGACGAGGAGCTGCGGCGCCTCGGCCGGGGGGCGCCGATGATGCGCCAGCCGGCGGGGCGAAATCAGTTCGGGCGGCCGGGGTTCGGTCCCGGCGGCGCGCGGCCGGGCGGCGTGCCCAAGAAGAAGGTCGCCGCCGCGGGCAAGAAGTTGAAGCAGACGCAGATCACGACGCCCGCCGAGCACAAGCGCGTGATCCGGATGGCCGACACGATCGCGGTCGCCGAGCTGGCGAAGAAGATGGCGGTCCAGGGGCGCGAGATCATCAAGAAGCTCTGGGCGCTCGGGATGATGGAAGCCAACATCAACAAGGACATCGATCTCGACACCGCCACGCTGATCGCGACGGAGTTCGGCTACCAGATCGAGTCGACGGCGTTCAACGAGGAGGAGGTGCTGGAGAGCGCCGAGACCCAGGAGAACCCGGAGGATCTGGTCGCGCGCGCGCCGGTCGTCACGATCATGGGTCACGTCGACCACGGCAAGACGTCGCTGCTGGACGCCATCCGCAAGGCCAACGTCGCGGCGGGCGAGGCGGGCGGCATCACCCAGCACATCGGCGCCTACAAGGTGACCAGCGACAAGGGCGACGTCGTCTTCCTGGACACGCCCGGCCATGAGGCGTTCACGGCGATGCGCGCGCGCGGCGCCCAGATGACGGACATCGTCGTTCTGGTCGTCGCCGCCGACGACGGGCCGATGCCGCAGACGATCGAGGCGATCAACCACGCCAAGGAGGCGAAGGTTCCCATCGTCGTCGCGATCAACAAGATCGACAAGCCGGGCGCCAACCCCGATCTGATCCGCAACAAGCTGTCCGAGCACGACCTGGTGTCGGAAGAGTGGGGCGGCACCACGATCTTCGTGAACGTCTCGGCGAAGACCAAGGAAGGGATCGACAAGCTGCTCGAGATGCTGAGCCTGCAGGCCGAGCTCCTCGAGCTGAAGGCCAACCCGAACAAGGCGGCCAAGGGCCACGTCGTCGAGGCGCGCCTCGACCGCGCGCGCGGCGCGATCTCGACGATCCTCGTCGAGGAAGGCACCCTGCATGTCGGCGACCTGGTCGTCGCGGGCGAGTACTCCGGGAAGATTCGCGCCATGCTGGGCGACAAGGGCCAGTCGATCACCGACGCGGGCCCGTCGACGCCCGTCGAGGTGCTGGGCCTGGACGGTGTGCCGGACGCCGGCGAGATCTTCAACGTCGTCGGCGACGAGAAGGCGGCGAAGGCGCTGGTCGAGCACCGGCACGAGACCCGCCGCAAGAAGGAGCTGGCGGGCAGCGGCCGCGTGTCGCTGGAGAACATCCTCGACAAGATCAAGTCGGGCGACGTCAAAGAGGTGAAGGTCGTCCTCAAGGCCGACGTGCAGGGGTCGATCGAAGCGATCTCGAACGCGCTGACCAAGCTGTCGACCGACACAGTCGGCGTCAACGTCATCTCGACCGGCGTCGGCGGCATCACCGAGTCCGACGTCAGCCTGGCCAAGGCGTCATCGGCGATCGTCGTCGGCTTCAACGTCCGCCCGGCGGGCAAGGCGCAGCAGCTGGCCGAGCAGGAAGGCGTCGACATCAAGCTTTACCAGGTCATCTACGACGCCATCGACGACGTGAAGAAGGCCATGGTCGGCATGCTGGCGCCGATCACGCGCGAGAAGGTGATGGGCAAGGCGGAGGTGCGCCAGGTCTTCAACATCCCGAAGGCGGGGACCATCGCGGGCAGCTTCGTCACGGAGGGCAAGATCACGCGCAAGGCGCAGCTGCGCCTGGTGCGCGATTCGGTGGTCATCTACACCGGCAAGGTCGGGTCGCTGCGGCGGTTCAAGGACGACGTGTCCGAGGTCGCGCAGGGCTACGAGTGCGGCCTTTCGATCGAAGGCTACGGCGACGTGCGCGAAAAGGACGTCATCGAGGCGTTCGAGATCGAGACCGTGGCGCCCACGCTCGAGAACCCGACGGGCGAGGGCAAGCGCAGCTAACGCGCGAGGCGTCCCGTGACGGTCGCCATCGCGCGCGTGACGCTGTTTTTGGGCGAAAGCCAGTCGCTCAAGGACAAGCGGATGGTGCTCCGCAAGGTCAAGGACCTGGTGCGGAACAAATTCAACGTGTCGGTCTCGCAGGTGTCCGAAGACGACCGCTGGCAACGCGCCGTGCTGGGGCTGTCGCTGGTCGGCGGCGACCGACGCTTCGCCGAGTCGGCGATGGACGAGGTGCTGAAGTTCATTCGCAGCCACGTCCAGGTGTCGAACGAAGAAAAGGAACTGCAGTCGTTCGGCGACGAGCTGGTGGGACCGGACTTCAAGCACTGGGAGGAGTGAAGCGTCGCGAGCGACGCTGGACGTCGGCTGCCGATTCGTGAGCCCGCGCCGCCGCCAGACGGTACTTCGGCGGAGGGGAAGGCGGAATGGGCCCGCGCAGGAAAATCGCACGAATCGGGGCGTTTTGCGTGGTCGCGCTCGCGGCGATCGGGTGTAGCTCGAAGCACGCCAACGATGCCGGCTCCGGCGCCGCCGGTCATCTGAGCGACGGCGGGCCTACGACGGACGGCGAGCGCGACGCCGGAATGGGAGCGGGTGGGAACGCCGTCGGCGGGAGCAGCGCCGGGGGCCAGGGCGCTCGCGGCGGCCGCGCCGGAGGTGGAGCGGGCGGGGCGAGCGGGACAGGGATCGGGGGTGGCGGGATGGCGGGCGGCGGTGTGGCGGGCAGTGGCGTGGCAGGCACGGGAGCGGGTGGCAACGGCGGCGGCGCGGGCGGCGGCACCGGCGGCGCTGGCGAAGGCGGCGCCGGGGGTGGTGCGGGCGATACCGGCGCGGGCGGAATCGTGGGCCCCGTCCTCAGCACGTGCCCGTCCGTCGAGCCGAGCGGGGCGTGCCCGGTGGAAGGTGTCTCGTGTCCGTTTCCGACGAAGACCTGCGTGTGCAAGAACGGCGAATGGACGTGCATCGACTGCCCGCCGGCGCAGACGCTGAACGGCGGCCCGGCCTGCCCGGGCCACGCCATCTGCCGCTACGCCACCGGGGGCGAGCTCGCCGCCGACGGACCGGTCACCTGCTCGTGCGGGACCCCCCCGGCGTCCGCGTGGGGCTGTGGGATCTGCCCGCCCGACCGCCCGACGGCCGGAGCGATCTGCGGCAGCACACGGTTCACCTGCGCTTACGGCGCCGAGCTGTGTAGCTGCGACGGAGCGAACGGCTGGTCGTGTCTGACGCCCGCCTGCCCGCCTGAAACGAGCTTGCCTGTGACGAACTGCGGCCCTCAGGTTCCGGGCTTCGTCTGCTCCTGGTCCACCGCTGACCAGAGCTGTGTCTGCCCGTCCGGCGCGCTCGCACGGGTATGCACGTGCCCGGCGGCTCAGCCCCTCGAGGGCGGCGCGTGTCTGGGTACACAGGGGCCGTGCGCTTACGTCGGCGGCTGGAACTGCACGTGCTCGGGTCGCCAGGGCACGGCGGGGACCTGGCACTGCTCGCCCGTTTGTCCGGGCGCCCCGCCCCTGAACGGGCCCTGCACGGAGCCGCTGATCTGCAGCTACGAAAACAGCATTCGCTGTACGTGCGACGGCACGGCGTGGTCCTGCTCGATGGCGTCCACCGCCCCGCAGGGCACCTAATCCGGGTTGACCGCCGCGCGCCCTCTGGAAGACTCTAGCGCCCCGTCATGTCGCAGAGACTCGAACGCGTGGCCGGCGAAGTGCGCGCCATCCTTGGCGAGGTGCTGGCGCGTGACGAGATCAAGGATCCGCGCGTGCGCGGCGCGGGGCTCATCACCGTGACGCACGTGCGCGTCTCGGGCGATCTGCGCCATGCGCGGGCGATGTTCACGGTGCACGACGCGGACGCGGCGGCGCTGGAGAGGGTGCGCCAGGGGCTGGACCACGCGAGCGGCTACTTCCGCCAGGCGATCGCGCGCCGGTTGCGGATGAAGGTCGCGCCGGCCGTGAAGTTCGAGGTCGACCACGTGTTCGAGCAGGCCGAACGCGTCGAGAAGCTGCTGCGCGAGGAGGCGGAGGCGCACCCGTCGCCGGCGCCCGCGGGGAACGACGATGAGGGCGGCGACGACGAATAGCGCGCGGCCGCGCGTTGGAATCGACGCGGTCCTGGTGATCGACAAGCCGGTCGGGCCGACGTCGTTCGACGTCGTCCGGAAGGTCCGGCGCGCGGCCGGCGTGCGGCGCGTCGGTCACGGCGGCACGCTGGATCCGGCGGCGTCCGGGGTGCTCCCGATCTGCCTGGGCGAAGCGACCAAGCTCGCGCAGTTCCTCCTGGACGCGGACAAGCAGTACGACTTCACGGTCTGCTTCGGCGTCGAGACGGACACGGACGACGCCGCCGGGACGGTCACGGCGCGCCACGACGCGGGCGCGATCGACGAGGCCGCCGTGCGCGGCGCGCTGGATGCCTTCCGCGGCCCGATCACGCAGGTGCCGCCGCGCTACTCGGCGCTCAAACGCGACGGTCGCGCACTGTACGACTACGCACGTGCCGGGCAGGTGGTGGAACCGGCGCCCCGCGAGGTCGTGGTCCACGAGCTGACGCTCAGGTCCTTCGCCGGTCCAGAAGCGGTTGCGTTCACGATGCGCTGCTCGAAGGGGACGTATGTCCGCGCCCTGTCGCGCGATCTCGGCCGGGTCCTCGGCGTCGGCGCGCACGTGACCACGCTGCGCCGCACGCGATCCGGCCCGTTCTCACTGGCCGAGGCGCGCCCCCTGGACGCGGCGCTGGCCGCGCTGGCGGCGGGCGACCCGGCCGCGCTCGGGCTGATCGACCTGGCGGATGCGCTTCGCCATCTCGAGCGGCGGGTGGTGGCTGACCCCATCGCCCGCGACGTCCGGCTGGGGCGGAAGATCCGCCTGGAAGGGAGCGAACCCGTGGGCGATCGGCGGCTGTGCCTGGTCGACGGCGCCGGCAAGCTGGTCGCTGTTGCGCAACTGCGCGAGGGAGGGGCGCTGGAACTGTTGCGCGTTTTTGGGGTGTAACTCATTGACTCCGCCGAGGTTTTTTGGCACATTCCGCACACTCGAAAAGACAAAGAAGAAACAATGGCCCTCGCAGCGGAACGCAAGTCAGCAGTCGTGCAGAAATTCGCGCGGAAACCCGGTGATACCGGGTCTCCCGAAGTTCAGATCGCTCTGCTTTCGGAACGGATCTCGTATCTCACCGAGCACTTCAAGGTGCACGCGAAGGATCATCATTCGCGTCGCGGCCTGCTCATGTTGGTCGGCCAGCGTCGGCGGCTCTTGGACTATCTCAAGGCCAAGAACGTCGATCGGTATCGCGCCGTGATCCAATCGCTCGGTATCCGCAAGTAGACATCGGACGCGAATCCGGCGGCAGGTGCGACAGGCGCACGCGCCAGTCCACGACGTCGTCGCGACCTCCGCTCGACGCATGACAGCGTTCAGTTGCAACAGGGCCCCCTGATCAGGAGAAAAGCATGTTCGTTCGTGAAGGAGTGAATTTCGGCGGCAAGGAGCTCAGCATCGAGACCGGCCGCATGGCCAAGCAGGCCGATGGTTCGGTGGTCGTTCGGTACGGCGACACCATGGTGCTGGTGACGGCGGTCGCATCGTCGTCGATCCGACCGGGCGTGGATTTCATGCCGCTGACGGTCGATTACCTGGAGAAGACTTCCGCCGCCGGGCGCATTCCGGGCGGCTATTTCAAACGCGAGGGGCGGATGACGGAGGTCGAAGTGTTGACCTCACGGCTCATCGATCGTCCGTCGCGTCCTCTGTTTCCCAAGGGCTGGCGCTTCGACACGCAGGTGATCGCGATGGTCGTGTCGACCGATCGCGAGAACGCGTCGGACGTGCTGGCGATGACCGGCGCCTCGGCGGCGCTGCATCTTTCCGACATCCCGTGGGCGGGCCCGTACGCGGGCGTCCGCGTGGGACGCGTCGCCGGCAAGCTGGTCGTCAACCCGACGTTCGCCGAGCGCGCCACGTCGGATCTGGATCTGGTCGTCGCTTGCAGCCGCGACGCCATCGTGATGGTCGAGGGGAGCGGGGGCGAGGTCGGCGAGGAGGTCATCGTCGACGCGCTGATGTTCGCGCACAAGGAGGTCCAGCCGCTGATCGACCTGCAGGAGAAGCTGCGGGCGGCGGTGGGGCAGTCGAAGCGCGAGTTCGTGCCGCCGGTCAAGGACCCGGTCATCGTCGACAAGGTCGGGCAGCTCGCCAACCAGAAGATCGAGGCGGCGATGGCGATCCGCGACAAGCAGGAGCGCTACGCGGCCCTGGACGCGGCGGGGTCGGAGACCAAGACCGCCCTCGCGGTGGAGTTCGCGGAGCGCGCGGGCGAGGTGAGCGAGGCGTTCGAATCGGCGAAGAAGAAGCACCTGCGCGAGCTGGTGCTGAACACCGGGCGGCGCATCGACGGGCGCGCCACATCGGACATCCGCACGATCACCTGCGAGGTCGGCGTGCTGCCGCGTACGCACGGGTCGTCGCTGTTCACGCGCGGCGAGACGCAGGCGCTGGTCACGACCACGCTGGGCACCAGCCAGGACACCCAGCACATCGAGGGGATCATCGGAGACATCGAGAAGCGCTTCATGCTTCACTACAACTTCCCGCCCTTCTCGACGGGCGAGACCAAGCCTCTGCGCGGCGCCAGCCGGCGCGAGACCGGCCACGGCCACCTGGCCGAGCGCGCACTGGCGCGCATCCTGCCCACCGACAAGGAGTTCCCCTACACGATCCGGATCGTGTCGGAGATCCTCGAGTCGAACGGCAGCTCGTCGATGGCGTCGGTGTGCGGCGGCACGCTGTCGCTGATGGACGCGGGCGTGCCGATCAAGACGCCGGTCGCGGGGATCGCGATGGGCCTCATCAAGGAAGGCGAACGGGTCGCCGTCCTGTCGGACATCCTGGGCGACGAGGATCACCTGGGCGACATGGACTTCAAGATCTGCGGGACCAAGCAGGGCGTCACCGCCGTCCAGATGGACATCAAGATCCAGGGGCTGACGCGGGAGATCCTGGAGACCGCGCTGCGCCAGGCGAAGGACGGCCGCATGTTCATCCTCGGCAAGATGGCCGAGGCGCTGGCCGCGCCGCGCGAGGATCTGTCGCGCTACGCGCCGCGCATCCACACGCTGCAGGTCAAGCCGGACCAGATTCGCGAGATCATCGGCCCGGGCGGCAAGACCATCCGCGGCATCACCGCCCAGACGGGCGTCGCGATCGAGGTCGAGGACGACGGCACCGTCCACATCGCGTCGCCGGACGGCATCGCGGTCAAGAAGGCGATCGACATCATCAAGGGCCTGACCACCGAGCCCGAGGTCGGCGAGTACTACATGGGTGTCGTGAAGCGACTGGCCGAGTTCGGCGCGTTCGTCGAGATCTTGCCGGGGACCGACGGGCTGGTGCACATCAGCGAGCTGGACGAGAAGCGCGTGCGGGTCGTGCAGGACGTCTGCAAGGAGGGCGACGAGATGCTGGTGAAGGTGATCGGCATCGACCGCGCTTCGGGCAAGATCCGTCTTTCGCGCCGGGCCACGCTGGGCGAGCACCCGGACGTGGTCCACAACTTCCGCGCCGTCGCGTCGTAGTCGCAGCGAGGCATCGGGTTGTCCGACCGTCCCCGGGTCCGCTTCCAGAAGCTGCGCCCGGGGGCGCAAGCGCCGCGCTACATGTCCGCGGGCGCGGCGGGGCTGGACCTCGCATCGGCCGCCGACGAAGCGATCGAGATCCCGCCGGGCGGGCGCGTGGCCGTTCCGACGGGCCTGGCCTTCGAGATCCCGGCCGGGTACGAGGGGCAGGTGCGGCCGCGCTCGGGGCTGGCGCGCAAGTTCGGCATCACGCTGCCCAACGCGCCCGGTACGATCGACAGCGACTACCGGGGCGAGGTACAGGTGCTGCTGGCGAACCTCGGCGCCGAGGCCTACGTCGTCAACCCGGGCGACCGGATCGCGCAGCTGGTCATCGCCCCGGTCGTCACCGCGGACCTGGAGGAGGCGACCTCGCTGGCGGACAGCACTCGCGGCGAAGGCGGCTTTGGACACACGGGCCGCTGAGTGCCAGAGAGAGAAACAGGCAACAGGCAACAGGCAACCGGCAACGGGCAACCGGCGATGCCAGATCCGAATTGCCGGTTGCCGGTTGCCGGTCGCCGGGCGCCTGTTGCCTGTTATGTCGTACGCCTCGATTTCGCTTGCGGGCCCCGGATTATTGAATAATTATTCACGCCATGGATAAGGCCCCCGTCTCCGCGGTCGGCATCGTCGGCGTCTCCGGTTATTCGGGGATGGAGACGGCGCGCATCGTGGCCGGGCATCCGCGGATGGCGCTGTCGCTCGCGGTCAGCGACAAGTGGGCCGGGACGACGCTGGGCGACCACCTGCCGCTTCCTGCCGTCGGGGGATCGCTGGTGGTGCGTCCGCAGAAGGAGGCGACGGCGGCGGCGTTCGCGGGCCTCGACATCGTCTTTCTCTGTACGCCCGCGGAGGCCTCCCTGGCGCTGGCGCCGATCGCGCTGGAGGCCGGCGCGCGGGTGGTCGACCTGTCGGGCGCGTTTCGACTGGAAGCGAATGAATATCCACGCTGGTACGGGTTCGCGCATTCGCGCCCGGACCTGCTGGCCACGGCCTGCTACTCGATGCCCGAGGCGGGGGCCTCGGGCAGCATCCGCGAGGCGCGCCTGGTGTCGAACCCCGGCTGCTACGCGACGGCCAGCACGCTGGCGGTCCTGGCGCTTCTTCGCGGCGAGATCGTCGCGCGCGACGGCATCATCGTCGACGCCGCCAGCGGGACCACCGGCGCGGGGCGCAAGGCGACCGAGGACTTCTCGTTCTCGGAGGTGGACGGCGATTTTCGCGCCTATCGTGTGCTGCGCCACCAACACACGCCGGAGATCGAGCGCGCGCTGGCGCTCTCGGGGCAGCCGAATCTGAAGGTGACCTTCACCCCGCATTTGCTGCCGACCCGGCGGGGCATCCTGGCGACCGTGTACGGCCGCCTGAATGCCGGCAAGACCGCTGCCGACGCGGCGGCGGCGATCGATCGGTTCGTCGCCGGCCGGCCGTTCCTGCGGGCGGCGAAGCCGGAGGCGGTGCGGTTGCATCCCGTGGTGGGCACGAACCGGGTCCTCCTGGGCGCGGACGCCGATCCGGAACGGGGCGTCGCGATCGCGTTCGCCGCCATCGACAACCTCGTGAAGGGGGCCGCCGGTCAGGCGGTCCAGAATGCCAACCTGATGCTGGGCATCGACGAGACGACGGGCCTGCTGGCCCTTGCCGGGAGCGCGCCGTGACCACTTCGACGACCACTTCACCGACCGCGATCGCGAAGAGCTTCACCGTTCCGAAAGGGTTCAAGTTCGGCGCCGTCGCCGCCGGCGTGAAGCAGGCCGGCGCCAGCCGGCGCGACGTCGCTTTGATCGTTTCGGAGGCGCCCTGCGCGGCGGCCGGAACCTTCACGGTCAACCGGATGCGCGCCGCGCCGTGCGACCACGGCGCCGGGTGCCTGCCGGCCAGCGGCATTCGCGCCATCGTCGCGAACAGCGGGAACGCGAACGCGATCGTCGGTCCGCGCGGCGCCAAGGACGAGCGGGCGGTGGCGGCGGCGGTCGCGGCCGCTCTCGGTGT
Organism: Polyangia bacterium; assembly: GCA_035315605.1. GTDB lineage: Bacteria > Myxococcota_A > Polyangia > Fen-1088 > Fen-1088 > JADGRB01. The sequence goes on along the minus strand of DATFXS010000073.1, from coordinate 2,791 downwards.
CGAGGCGGAGGCGGTGCTGTCGGCCTCGACGGGCGCGATCGGCGTTCCGCTGCCGGTCGATCGGATCGCGGCCGCCGTGCCGGCGCTGGTGGCCGCGCTCGGGGACGACGCGGTCCCGGCGGCGGAGGCGATCCGGACCACCGATCTGCGCACCAAGGCCGCGTTCCGGGAGATCGACGTCGGGGGCACGCCCGTGAAGTTCGCGGCGATCGCCAAGGGCTCCGGGATGATCCACCCGCAGATGGCGACGATGCTCTGCTTCATCACCACCGACGCGACCGTCGCGCCGGCCGTGCTGCAGGCGGCGCTGGCGGAGGCCGTGGAGGAGACGTTCAACACCATCACCGTCGACGGCGACATGTCGACCAACGACACGGTCATCGCGCTGGCGAACGGCCGGGCCGGCGCGCCCGCGATCGAGCGCGACAGCGCCGGCTACACGAAGCTGCAGGCCACGCTGGTCGGCTTGTGCGGCGAGCTGGCGCGCGCCATCGCCGCTGACGGCGAGGGGGCGACCAAGCTGCTGATCGTCGACGTCGCCGGCGTGCCCGAGCACGCCGTGGCCCGCGATCTGGCGCGGGCGGTGGCGGGCGGCAGCCTGGTCAAGTCCGGGATCTTCGGCGGCGATCCATCGTGGGGCCGGATCCTGGCGGCGCTCGGCGCCCGCATCGGGGCGCGCAACCTTCCGCTCGACCTGACCCGCGTGACCCTGGATATCCAGGGGGTGCGTGTCTACGGCGGCGGCGAGCCGGTCGCGTTCGACGCGAAGACGCTGTCGGCGCTGATGAAGAAGGCGGAGATCGCGGTGCGCCTGGATCTCGGCCTCGGCAAGGCGACGGCGCGGGCGCTGGGCTGCGACCTGACGTTCGACTACGTGAAGATCAACGCCGAGTACTACACCGGCACCGCCGCGCCGGGCGAGCCCGCCAAGCGGGCCGCGGTCGGCTCGAACCGGCCGCTGGTCGTCGAGGCGCTCAGCTACATCCGCAGGTTCGGCGGCAAGCGCGCCGTCATCAAGTACGGCGGGGCGGCGATGGTCGATCCGGCGCTGAAGCGCAGCTTCGCCGAGGAGGTCGTGCTGTTGCAGTCGGCCGGCCTGAAGCCGGTGATCGTTCACGGCGGCGGTCCCGAGATAACGAAGACGCTGGAGAAGATGGGCCGTAAGTCGGAGTTCGCCGACGGCCAGCGCATCACGGGCAAGGAGGAGGTGCAGGTCGTGGAGATGGTGCTGACCGGCCGGATCAACACCGAGATCGTCGGCCTCATCAACAGCCTGGGCGGCAACGCCATCGGCCTGTCCGGGAAGGATGGGCGCCTGCTGACCGCGCACAAGCTGGAGACGCCGCCCGGCAAGCCGGACCTGGGGTTCGTGGGCGAGATCGAGTCCGTGAACGCGGACCTGCTGGACATGTTCCTCGAGCGCGGCTACATGCCGGTGATCTCGCCGGTCGGGTTCGGCATGGACGGCTCCAGCTACAACATCAACGCCGACGTGGCGGCGGGCGAGATCGCCGCCGCTTGCGGCGCCGAGCGCCTGATCTTCCTGACCGACGTGGCCGGCATCCTCGACGACGACGGCACGCTGATCTCCGAGATCCGCGCGGCCGACCTCGAAGCACGCCTGGGCGGCAGCATCCGGGGCGGCATGCACGTCAAGGTGCAGGCGGTGCTGCACGCGCTCGCCAGCGGCGTGCGCGCGGTCCACGTCGTCGACGGCCGGCAGCCCCACAGCATCGTCGCCGAGCTGTTCACCGACCGCGGCGTCGGCACGCTGGTGACGTGATGCGCGGGGAGGAAGCGCGGCGCGAGGCGATTCGCGCGATCCTGTCGGACCGAGACGGGAGGAACCTTCCGGTCGGCAGCCAGGCCGAGCTGCGGCGGCGGCTGCGCGCGCTGGGAATCAAGGCCTCGCAAGCGACGCTGTCACGCGATCTGGCCGCCCTCGGCGTGCAGCGCGCGGCAGGGACAGAGGGCCCGCGCTATCTCGTCGGGGCCGACGGGGGCGCGCTTCCCCTCGATCCGGTGCGCCGCCTGGTCGACGGCGTCGACCACAGCGACACGCTGGTCGTCGTCCGCACCAAGGCCAGCGCGGCCTCGACGGTCGCGCGCGCGCTCGACGAAGCCCACCTGGACGACGTCCTCGGGACGATCGCAGGCGACGACATCGTCTTCGTCGCGCCCCGGCGCTCGCGCGAAGGGGATCGCCTGGCCCGCCGTCTTCGCGCCCTGCTCGGCGTCGCCTGACGGGCCGGGCGTTATATTGCGCCCATGCCGAACGCGATCGTCGTCCAGCAGGTGGGCGGACCCGAACAGCTGCGCTTCCAGGAGATCCCTGATCCTGCACCCGGGCCCGGCGAGGCGCGCGTCCGGCAGACCGCGATCGGCGTCAACTTCATCGACGTCTACTTCCGGACCGGCCTCTACAAGAGCCCGCATCTTCCGTTCGTCCCCGGACAGGAGGCGGCCGGCGTGGTCGAGGCGGTCGGTCCGGGCGTCACCGAGGTCGCGGTGGGCGACCGCGTCGCCTACGCCAGCCTTCAGGGATCGTACGCCGAGGTGCGGCTCGCCCCCGCGGCGCGTCTCGTGAAGGTGCCGCCCGCGATCGACGACCGGACCGCGGCCGCGATGATGCTGAAGGGGATGACGGCGGAGTACCTGCTGCTCCGCTGCGCCCGCGTGGGCCGCGGCGACACCATCGTCTTTCACGCGGCGGCCGGCGGCGTCGGCAGCATCGCCTGCCAGTGGGCGCGCGCCATCGGCTTGCGCGTGATCGGCACCGCGGGCGGACCCG
>DATFXS010000072.1:0-6538 GCA_035315605.1 Polyangia bacterium | reverse complement strand
GACGCTGTTCGAAGCGCTGCTGGCGAGCGGTTCGTTCCTGCCCGAGCTGCTGCTGGCGGACGTCGGTGCCCTCACGCCGCTGGCCGCCGATCCGTGGCTGCGCCGCGCCAAGCCGCCCGAGGTGATCGCGCGCGAGGTGCGGGCGGCCGCTGCACGCGCGTCGGATCTCGCCGGGCTGCAGCGCCGGTTGCGGCGTGTGCGCCGCGCGGAGATGCTGCGGCTGGGCGCGCGCGAGCTCGGGTGGGGCACGACCGAGGAGGTCGCGCGCGAGCTGTCCGCGTTCGCCGACGTCTGCCTGGAGGTCGCAGTCGACGTCTGCGACGCCGAGCTGCGCCGCGAGCTCGGAACGCCGCGCGCCGACGACGGCGGCCCGGTCCGGTTCGTGGTCATGGCGATGGGCAAGCTCGGCGGCGAAGAGCTGAACTTCTCGTCGGACGTGGACGTCTGTTACTTCTACTCGACGGACGCGGGCGCCGCGGGCGAGGCGTCTCTGCACCATTACTATTCGGAGCTGTCGCGGCGGGTCTCCGCGGCGCTGGAACAGCTGACCGCCGACGGGATGGTGTTCCGGGTGGATCTGCGGCTGCGTCCCGAAGGGCGCAACGGGCCGCTCTGCAATTCGATCGCCGCGGCCGAGACCTACTACGAGACCTTCGGGCGCACCTGGGAGCGGCAGGCCTGGCTGCGCGCCCGGCCCGCCGCCGGCGATCGCGCGCTCGGCGACGAGCTGCTGGCCGTGCTGGAGCCGTTCATCTATCCGCGCAGCATCGACGCCCGGCTGATCGACGAGGTGCGCGGTCTGCGGGCGCTGTTCCGCGACCCGGCCGACGCCGGCGGCGCCCTCGGTGAGACGGGCTTCGACGTGAAGCTGGGGGCCGGCGGGATCCGCGACGTCGAGATGGTCGTGCAGGCGCTGCAGCTTCTGCACGCGGGCAAGCGGCGCGATCTGCGGGAGCGCAACACGCCGCGCGCGTTGCCGCGCCTGGTGGTGGCCGGGCTGCTGGGCGACCGCGAGGCCTGGACACTGCTGTCGGCCTATCGGTTCTGGCGGCGGCTCGAGCACCGCGTGCAGGTCGCGACCGGCGCCCAGCAGCACCGGCTGCCCGCCGACGACGACGCGCGGGCCCGGTTCGCGGCCGGGCTCGGCTTTCCCGATCTGGCGGCGTTCGACGCCGAGGTGCGGGAGAAGCGCGCGGCCGTCGAGGCGATCGCGGCGACGCTGGGCGAGCCGCCCGCCGAGATGCACATCGAGGCGGCGCGCCTCCTGGATCCGATGCGGGACCGCGTCGAGCTGGAGCGGCTCGCGACCGCGGCCGGTTTCCGGGACGCCGAGGCGGCGGTCGACACGCTGGAGGCGCTGGGGGCGCGCCTGCCCGCCGCGCTGCTGGCGCACGCGATCGCGTCGCCCGATCCGGACCGGGCGCTCCTGCACTTGCGCGATCTGATCTGGCGCAGCTCGGACGCGCTGATGCTGTTGCTGCGCGAAGAGCCGCGGCTGGCGCGCATGCTGGGGACGCTGTTCGGGACCAGCGATCGGCTGGCGGAGCTGCTGATCCGCTACCCGCCGATGTGGGACGCGCTGGTCGAAGGGCTGGGGGCGCGGGTGCGGACCCGGACGGAGCTGCGGGCGCGCCTGACGGCGTTGCTGGCCGCGGCGACGAACGACGCGACCGAGGCGGAGGAGGGGAGCTTGCGCGTGATCCGGCGCTTCCAGGCGGAAGAGACGCTGCGCATCGGCCTTCACGACGTCTCCGGTGGCCTCGAGCCGGGCGAGGTGACGTCCGCCCTCACCGACGTCGCCGAGGTGTGCGTCGAGCAGGCGATCGAGACGACGCTGCCCGGGATGCAGGCGCGCTACGGCGTGCCGCGCGCGGGCCTGACGGTCCTCGGCCTCGGGAGCCTGGGCGCGCGCGAGATGCGCTATGGCTCGGACCTCGATCTCGTCTTCCTGTTCGGCGGCGACGGCGAGAGCACGACCGGGATCGATCACCGCGAATGGTTCGCGCGCGCGTCGGTGCGGCTGATCTCGGCGCTGGAGGCGATGCTGGAGGAGGGGCGCCTCTACCACGTCGACATGCGCCTGCGCCCGTCGGGCGAGCAGGGTCTGCTCGTGACGTCATGGAGCGCGTTCGACCGCTACCACCACGACGAGGCGGCCGGCTGGGAACGGGTGGCGCTGCTCCGGGCGCGCATCGTCTACAGCAACGAGCCGCCCGCGCTGCGCGCCGAGCGGGAGGCGCAGCTGGCCGGCATCGCGTTCGATCGTCCGTTCGATGCGCGTCGTTTCGTCGCCGACCTGCGGCGCGTGCGCGCGCGCGTCGAGACGGAACGCGGCCGCGTGCCCGAGGGCTCGCGCCATCTTCGATTCGATCCGGGCGGGATCATGGACGTCGAGTTCCTGGTCGCGCTCGGCCAGCTCCAGCACGCCGCGGACGCGGGCGTGCGGACGACGGCGACGGCGGATGCGCTGGCGCGGCTGGTCGCGCTCGGCTGGCCCGAATCGTTGCTGGACGACCACGGCGCGCTCCGGCGGGCGACGCTGCGGTTGCGGCTGTTGCTCGATCGCCCCCAGGACGTGCTGTCGCCGCGCGATCTGCCGATGCTCGCCCGCAGCCTCGGTACGACGCCTGACACCCTGGCCGCCGATCTCGACGCGCGCATGGCGCGGATCCGGGCCGTGTTCGACGAGCGGTTCGGCTAGCCGCTGCCGCCGGGCCTGAGTGAGGGTCTGCCTCCAAAGAAACCTGGCGCCTGGCATCCGATTGTCACGTGCGGCGATGTCCCCATCTTCAAGAGAGTGTCGGACGTCGTCAGCACCACCCGGCTCGTGGCGCGCAGCGCCCGCCTGTGGCGAGTCGTCGGCGACGTTCGCGGGGGCGAAGGCCGCCGCGTGGGGCTGTTCGGGCTGCAGATCTTCCTGCTGCTGACAGCCTACTACCTGCTCAAGACCGTCAGGGAACCGCTGATTCTGCTCTGGGGCGTCTGGGGGCTCAGTGGCCAGGAGCTGAAGGTCTACGCGACGTCGGCGCAGGCGCTGTTGCTGCTCGGCGTGCTGCCGCTCTACGGCAGGCTGGCCGGGCGCGTGCGCCGGCTCGTCCTGATCCGTGTGACGTTGCTGGGGTTCATCGCGTCGCTGGTGCTGTTCATGGTGCTCGGCCGGGCGGGCGTGCCGATCGCGGCGCCGTTCTACATGTGGCTCGGGATCGTCAGCTTGCTCGGCGTCGCGCAGTTCTGGTCGCTGGCGGTGGATCTCTACAGCCGCGAGGCGGGCGAGCGGCTGTTCGGGGTCATCGCGATCGGCGGATCGGTCGGGGCCATCGTCGGGGCCCAGCTGGCGCGCCGGCTGATCGACCGGCTGGGCGTGTACGGGCTGATGGCGATGGCGGGGATGCTGTACGCGTTCGCGCTGCTCGTGGTGGCGATCATCGACGGCGATCCGGTCGGAACGGGCACGGAGCGAACCGGGCCGGCGGTGACGCGGACGCGCGGCGCGATCGCGCTGGTCGCGCGCGACCGCTATCTGCTGCTGATCGGCGCGTTGCTGATCATCGTCAACCTCGTCAACACGCAGGGCGAATACATCCTCGCGGACGCGGTCAAGGGCCACGCCGCGGCCTTCCCGGCGGCGGCGCGCCAGGCGATCATCGGGCGTTTCTACGGAGGGTTTTACGGCGCGGTCAACGCGTTCGCGCTGGTCGTCCAGGCGTTGCTGGTGGCGCAGCTGCTCAAGCGCGGCGGCACCCGATGGGCGCTGTTTCTGCTGCCCTGGATCGCGCTCTGCGCGTACGGCGCGGTCGCGCTGGTGCCATCACTGGTCGTCATCACGATCGCCAAGGTCGCCGAGAACAGCTTCGACTATTCGATCGAATCCACCGTCGAGCAGACGTTGTTTCTCCCGACCAGGCGGGAGGTCAAGTACACGGGGAAGGCGACGGTCGACACCATTTGCGTGCGGCTCGGCGACATGGCGGCGGGCGGTCTGGTGCTGGTATCGCTTCATGTGTTCTCGCTGTCGCGACGGGGCTTCGCGGTCGCCAACCTGATGTTGGTCGGGGTCTGGCTGGCGATCGCGGTCGCGATCGCGCGGCGGCACCGCAGTCTGGCCGGTGACGAGCCCGCGGGCCGGACGCCCGGGCGCCCGGCGGTTCGACCGCTGCCGGTCGGCATCGCGGGCGACGCGCCACCGACGCGGACATGAGCATGCCGAAACGGACGCGCAGCGGGTCGCTCGGCGCCGGCGCTGCGGGCGTCATCGCGGCGGTCGCAATCGGCGCGGCCCTCGGCTGCGGCGGCTGCGCCGCGGATCCGGCGGTGCGCACCTTCCCCGATCGGGCGGTCGCCTGGCAAGAGCACGACAGCGAGGACGTGCGACGGCCGCCCCGCGCGACCGATCTGTCCGAGCTGAACACGGCGCTGATCATGCGCGACGACGTCGCGGGCGAGGTCGATCGCGCGTTCGCGGTGGAGGGGCCGCGCCCGGCACGCGACGTCAATGCGGCCGACGAGGTGCCGTGCTCGACCTGGTTCTGTCCGCGCAACCACCTGCGGCCGATGTCCGCCGCCGAGATCGCGGCCGGCGCGGCGGGGACCGCGCCGCGACTTCCCCTGCGCATCGTGAAGGGCAAGGACCAGGGAGACGCGCTCGGCTTCCAGGCCGTCGACGCGGATGGGCGCAAGTTCTTGCTGAAGTTCGATCCGGTCGGCCACCTGGGCATGAGCACCGCCGCCGAGGTGATCGGCGCGCGGCTGTTCCACGCGGCGGGCTACAACGTCCCGGCCAATTTCGTCCTCGACATCGGCCCGGACGATCTGATTGTCGATCCCGGCGCGACGTTCAAGCTGTATCGCGTCCAGAAGCGGGCGCTCACGCCGGAGATCGTGAAGCAACGGCTGGCGCGCGCGGCGCGGACGCCCGATGGGCGGTGGCGCGCGGTCGCGGTCAGCTGGCTGGGCGGCAAGGTGCTGGGCGCGTTCGACATGCAAGGCCGCCGGCCCGACGATCCGAACGACCGCATCCCCCACGAGGATCGGCGCTCGCTGCGCGCGAGCTGGATGTTCGCCGCCTGGCTGGCGATCTACGACGCCAGCGCGATCAACACGCTGGACAGCTACGTCGGGGACGGCGACCGGCACTTCGTCCGCCATTACCTGATCGACTTCGGCGCCGGCCTGGGCTCGGGCACGCGAGACGTCAAGGGGCCGCAGGACGGCGGGCAATACCTGGTGGAGTTCGGTCGCACGCTCGCGTCGATGCTGTCGCTGGGGCTGTACCGCCGACCGTATCAGTCGCAACGGAACGAATGGAACCGCGGCGTGGCAGAACATCCGGCGGTCGGCTGGTTCCCGGCCGAGGACTTCGACGTCGACGCGTTCCGGACGGGGCGCAAGGTGCCGGCGCACCGACGGATGACCGAACGGGACGCCTACTGGGGCGCCAAGCTGGTGACGTCGTTCACCGACGCGCAGCTGGCGGCGGCGGCGGCGGCGGCGCGCATCGACCCGGGCGACGCGGCCTACCTCGCCCGGACGCTGGCGGTCCGGCGCGACATCATCGGCCGGCGCTATCTGACCGCCGTCACCGCGGTCGAGGCGCCGGCGCTGATCGCCGGTGCCGGCGGGGTCGGGATCTGCTTCGACGATCTGACCGTCAAGCGCGGCTACGCCGACGGGGAGCGCGTCCGGTACCGCCTCCGGATCACCGACGAGCGCGGCCGATCGTTGGGTGATGCGACCGTCCCGGCGCAGGGCCCGCGAACCTGCGCGTCGCTGGCGGATCTGACGACCGGCTATCGGGTGATCGCGATCAGCACGGAGCTGCGGGTCGACGGCGGAGGCTGGCGCCAGGCGAAGCCCAGCTGGGTCCACGTCAGCAACGGCCGCGTCGTCGGGATGGAGCGCGCAGAGTGAGCGGGGTGGGGTGGTGGCAGGGCTCCTGGGCCTTCTCGCGCTGGCGTTGATCGCGCAGGCGCCGCCCGAGGCCGCTGGCGCGGCACCCTCCGCGGGCGCCGGCGTTGTGCAGCCGCTCGAGGCCCCCGCGGCGGAGCAGGCGGACGCGGCGCAGCCCCCCGCGTGCGGCGCACCGGGGCAGGCACCCGACCCGCGCTGCAACGAGACCCTCGACGGCCGCGAGCCCGCGCCGACCTCGCCGGCTCGCCAGGCAGCCCAGGCGGCGCTGACGCCGCCCCGGGCCGCAGCCCGCCTGGTGCTCCTGCCCGTCGTCGAGGCGACCGAGGCGACCGAACGCCATCACGTCTTTCCTTGGCTACGGGCGATTACCACCACCGACGACGGCAAGATCGGCGTGCGGCCCGAGATCCAGTACGCCACCGGGTTCACACCTTCCGTAGGCGCGCGCCTCTTCAATCGCCGGCTGCCCGATCCGACCAGCGAGATGACCGCCAGCTTCCGCGCCGGCAGCGCCCAGGTCCTGCACGGTGAGCTCGCGCTGCACGGGCCGCGCTGGCTGGGGCTGAGCCTGGCGGGGCTTTGGGACCGGCGGGACGATCGCCTGTTCGCCGGGATAGGCAATCCACCGCCC
>DATFXS010000071.1:0-3070 GCA_035315605.1 Polyangia bacterium | reverse complement strand
CGTCCGCCGGGGCCGGCCCGCGCAGCCGCCCCAGGAGCGCGGTCGTCGCCAGCAGCGCCAGCACGGTGACCATCACCAGCTGCAGGACCGGGCGCGAATCGACGATGCCGTGCCCGAAGTCCTCCATCATCCGGAACAGGCTGGCCCCGTGCAGCGCCGCGGCCAGCGCGGGCGAGCGGACCTGCCCTTCCAGCGCGCCGACCAGCAGCGCCGCGAAGAACGCCACGAACGACAGCGTGGCGGCGACCAGCTGGTTGCGCGTGACCGCCGACGCGAGCAGCCCGACCGCCAGCGCCGCGCCGCCGATCAGCAGCGTTCCGAGGTAGCCCGCCACGATCGGCCCCGGATCCAGCGACGCGCCGACCGCGCGCAGATAGACGACGTAGAGCAGCGTCGGCGCCCAGCAGGCCGCGAAGAAGCCGAACGCGCCCAGCCACTTGCCCAGCACGACCTCGATCGGCGCGACGGGCGCGGTCAGCAGCGGCTCGATGGTGCCGCTGCGACGCTCCTCGGCGAGGAGGCGCATCGGCACGACCGTCACCAGCAGCGCCAGCGCGACCCAGTACAGCATCGTGCCGCCGAAGAAGAATTCCATGACGCCGCCCGGGGGCGCGTCGGGGCGGGCCAGAAACTGCACGAACATCCAGAACACCAGCCCCTGCAGCGCCAGGAACAACCCCAGCACGGCCCAGCCGACCGGCGTGCGGAAGTAGGCCGCCCACTCGCGCCGCACGATTGCCAGCGTGGCGCTCACGACGACGTCACCTTCGTTGTCACCTTGGCGAACACCTCGTCCAGCGTCGCCGCCTGCAGTTGCTCGCGCAGCGCCGCCGGCGTCCCGTCCGCGCGCACGCGTCCCCGGTCCAGGATGACGACCCGGCTGGCCAGCGCCTCGATGTCGGACAGGATGTGCGTCGACAGCAGCACGGCCCGCTCGCGCGCCAGCGTGCGGATGAGTGCGTGCGTCTCGCGGATCTGGTTGGGATCGAGGCCGACAGTCGGTTCGTCCAGGATCAAGATCGGCGGCTCGGCCAGCAGCGCGTCCGCCAGCCCGACCCGCTGCCGGTAACCGCGCGACAGCGTGCCGATGATCTGCGCGCGCCGTTCGCCCAGGCCCGCCGCGCCGATCGCGCCGTCGACCGCCGCGCGCCGCTTGCCGCGCGGGATCGCCTTCAGCGCGGCGCGGAACCCGAGGTACTCGCCCACGCGCATCTCGGGCGGCAGCGGCACGGCCTCCGGGAGGTACCCGAGCGCCCGCCGCACCGCGCGCGTATCCTCGGAAATTGAGCAGCCGTTCAGCACGGCCGTCCCGCGCGTCGGCGCCAGGAAGCACGACAGCACCCGCATCAGCGTCGTCTTGCCCGCGCCGTTCGGCCCCAGCAGGCCGACGATCTCCCCCCGCGCCACCTCGAACGAAACGCCGTCGAGCGCAGGCCGGACGTCACCCCCATGGCGGCCGCCGCCGTACTGCTTGGTCACACCCCGGACGCTGATCAATACCCGGGAAAGGTTACTCCAGACCGCGATCGCGCAATGATCCGTCGTCCTCGCCGCGCAGGTGGCCGACCTCGTGCAGCAGCGTCCGCGTGACGGCCTGGTCCAGCTCGGCGGCGTCGCGCACGGTCCGCAGCAGATTGCGGCGGTAGAGGACTATCGTTCGCTCGCCGGCGTCGCACTGCAGATCGCCCGACGGCGGAACCGACGACCGACCGCCGCCCGGATCCGCGCCGCCGCCCGCCGACACCGGCTGGGCGCGGCCCTTGCCGGCGCGCCCCGCCGGGCTCGGAACCATGCGATCGCTGTAGTCCAGCGGCAGACCGCGGAACAGGCCGAGGATGGTCGGGGACAGGGGCGGCTTCTCCGCGATCAGATCGTTGATGTCCGGCAGATCGGCCGCCTCGACCTTGATGCCGCCGAGGTCCCTGCGGATGTCGTCGGGCAACTCGGCGACGGCATGCTGAACGCGTGTCGAGAAGTCCCCCTGCGACATCTCGAGCGCCAGCGGGAACGACTTGTTGTCGGCCGCGCTGGCCGCCGCGAGATGGCGCGCCGCCGCCGCCTCGTTGCCCAGGCGCTCTTCGATCAGCCCCAGGTGATACAGGGCGTGGGCGTGGTCGGGCGTCGCCGCCAGCACCTTCTCGAATGTGCGGCGCGCATCCTCGAACCGGCACAGCTCGAACTGCGCGACGCCGCGCTCGTAGACCGCGGCGGCGAAGTGCGGCGCCGCCTTCAGCGCCACGTCGATGCGGCGCAGGGCCTCGCTCGCTCGTCCGAGATCGATCAGCGCCTGCCCTTCCAGCAGAGCCAGCCGCGCGACGCGCTCGCGATCGCTGCGCCCGACGTGCCGGCTGCCCCGGCGCGCGTACTCGAGGCCGAGCGCCGATCGATCGACCGACGGCGCCAGCTGGTTGATGTTCAGGTCGGCGGCCGCCTCCAGCGTCTCCGGATCGTCGGGCGCCAGAGCGAGCGCCAGCGCGATCGCGTCGCGCGCCTCGTCCAGGCGATCCAACCGCATCAGCGAGATGGCGCGGTTGTGGTGCGCCTCGACCGAGCGCGGGGCCTGGCGGGCTGCCTCCTCCGCGCACGCCAGCGCCCCGGCGTAATCGCCGTCGTCGAACAGCTCGGCGGCGCGGTCGAGCAGCGAGGCGACCGGCGCGTCCAGCCAGGCCGGACGATCGGAAAAGCAACGACGCAGCGGTCGCGGCGGCGGCTCGGTCGCATCCGACTGCGCCCCGCACGACGATCGCGCCGCGCTGGACGTCATCGCCGGCTGCGCCGTGGATCCGGACGCAGGCGCCGGCGTCGCCTCGCCCGCGCGCCCCGACCGACACCCACCCGCAGACGCCGCCGCAGCCATCGCAACGGCGATCACGGCGGAGGCGGCGGTCGGCTTCATGGGCGGCCCCCTATGATACCCGAGCCTGAGCCGTCCGTTGTTACCGGTCTGTCAATGCGCCTCGCCCCAGGTGGCGCCCTCCCCGACCTCGACCACGAGCGGAACGTCCAGCTTATGAACGCGTTCCATCTCGTTCTTAACCCATTGCTTGAACTCTGCGCTGCGGGCGGACGG
>DATFXS010000070.1:0-23234 GCA_035315605.1 Polyangia bacterium | reverse complement strand
TCGTTTCAGGAGTCTCGCCTTGTCGCGTTTCAAACCGCTTTCGATCCTCGCCCTGGCCGTCTCGGGCTGCTCGATCTTCACGCCCAGCGGGGGCGGCAACGGCGCGGCCCCGCCGCTCGGCGAGACCACGCCGACCGGCTGCCTGACCACGCCCCCGCAGCACATCGCGCCCGGCGGGTTCTACGTCAACGGCAACACCGTCTGCACCGCGGCGGGCCAGCCGCACTTGTTCCACGGCGTGGATCGCCCGTCCATGGAGTGGACGAGCACCGGCCAGTACCTGTCCGCCGCCGACTTCACGCTGATGGCGACCTGGCGAATCAACGTCGTGCGCCTGTCGCTGAATCAGGACTTCTGGCTATCCGATTCGCAGTTCTACGACGCCAACTACGCCAGCCTCGTCGACAGCACGATCGGCTGGGCGGAAACCGCGGGGCTGGACGTGATCCTGGACCTGCACTGGTCCGACCAGGGGCAGATTGGCTCGTGCGCGCCGAACCTCGGGTGCCAGCAGCTGATGGCCGACGCCAACTCGATCACCTTCTGGACCCAGGTCGCGACGCGCTACAAGGGCGACGGGCGCGTCATGTTCGAGCTGTACAACGAGCCGCACGACGTCGCCTGGCCGGTCTGGAAGAACGGCGGCGCGACCAGCCAGGGCTGGATGGCGGCGGGGATGCAGCAGATGTACGACGCCGTGCGCGCGACCGGCGCCGAAAACCTGGTGATCATCGGGGGCCTCAACTGGGCGTTCGACCTCTCCGGCGTCCCCGGCAATCGCGTCGACGGTTACAACATCGCGTACGCGACCCACCCGTACGCCCAATACCCGGATCGGGCGACGGGCACCTGGGACCACGCCTTCGGCACTCTGACGAAGACAGATCCGGTGATCGTCACGGAGTTCGGTGACTCGCCAAAATGCGACGGCGTCTACAACAAGGAGCTGATCGACTACGCCGACGTTCACAACGCCGGCTGGACCGCCTGGGCGTGGTGGGCCGGAAGCTGCAACACGCCCTCGCTGATCGCGGACTGGAGCGGGACGCCGACGATGGACGGCCAAGTCGTCAAGACGGCGCTCGCCAACTACTGAGACCCGAGCTCAGTCGGCGTCGCTGCCGTCGACGCCGCCGTCGGCCGCATCGGCGCCGGCGTCGACGGGGAACGACACCTGATCAGTCGGACCGTCGAGGCCGCTGATCCCCGCATCCGAGCTGTTGGGGATGATGAAGACTGAATCGCCGATGATCGAGTAGCCCGTGCAGCACCCTTGCATGATGGGCGGACCGAACTGGGTGTGAACGATCTCGGTGGGACGATCGCTGAAGACGATCACGACGTCGCACATGCCCTCCGCGAAGCCGGTGATCGTGACGTGCGTGCAGGTCGTGGTCTGTCCGTCGCCCGTGCAGTAGACACCGTACTGCGGCGGGCAGGCCGGCCCGTCCACGGCGATGGCATTGATCGGCAGCTCGGTGTTGTTCAGGTCGCCGATATAGATCGATGCGGGTGGGCAGTTGCTCTTGCAGTTGCTGGTACAGCCGGTCGGCCCGCCCAGGATTCCGACAGAAAAGGCGCCAGCGGCTGCTGCGATCGCGGTCACGGTGACGGCGATCCGTTTCCGCTTAAGTGAACCCATGAAACCCCTTCGTAGTCTCCTGCCCCGAGATTCGCAAGGACGATCAAAGACGATGAAAAATGAGCCGCGGTCCAGCTGCGGCGACTCTGATCCCTAGTAATCTCCTGGTGGGAGGCCCCTTGTTTCGCCGCAATCGCTTCACCTTGCTTGCTTTCGCCTGTTGCTTGCCGGGCCTCGGCGCCTGCTCGATCTTCGCGCCGAGCAACAACACGCAGCCGCCTCCGCCGGCGCTGCCGATGCACGCAGTGCGCGTCGATTCGGTCGGCTACGTGACCGGCCGCGAGAAGACGGTGACCATCGTTCTCCCGGACGGGATGTCGTCGCTGTCCGACACGAGCGCTGACGTGCGGGCAGCCGCCAACGACACCGTCGTCTGGTCGTGCACCGTGACCGGGCCGGTGATGGACCCGGACACCGGCGCCACGGTCTACATCGGGGACTTCACGGCGTTCACGGAGGCGGGGGACTTCTACATCTCCGTGCCGGGGCTGCTCGTCGGCGGCAAGCCGGCGACGTCGGCCCCGTTCCACGTCGGGCCCGACACGTTCCGCGACGCCCTGACGCGCGCCATGCTGGGGATGTACGGCCAGCGCTGCGGGCAGGCGGTCAGCATCCAGATCGGCAACCAGCGCTGGTCGCACAAGGCCTGCCATCAAAACGACGCCTACCTCAATTACCTGACCGGCGATTCGACCAAAAAGCCGAGCCTCGGCGGCTGGCACGACGCGGGCGACTACGGCAAGTACGTCACCAACGGCGCGTTCGCCGCGGGGATGATGCTGGCGGCCTGGGAACACTTCCAGCCGACGCTCGCCGCACTTTCGATCGACGCGATCCCGGAGCACGGCGGCCCGCTGCCCGACTTCCTCTCCGAGGTGAAGTGGGAGCTCGACTGGCTGCTCACCACGCAGGGCGCCGACGGCAGCGTCTCGCACAAGGTGACGGCGACCGACTTCGAGGGGTTCGTGATGCCCGAGAAGGACGGCCAGATGCGCTACTACACGCCCGTCGGAACGGCGGCCACCGGCGATATGGTGGCAGTGATGGCGCAGGCAGCGCGCATCTACGGCGCCTTCAGCGATCCGGCGTCGCAGAAGGCGGCGGCCGACTACCTCGCGGCGGCGCGGCTCGGCTACGCGTTTCTGGCCGCGAACGCCGGACCCGTCGTGCCGGACATCTCGTCGTCATTCAAGACGGGCGGCTACTGGCAGCAGTCGGATGCGGGCAACCGATTGTGGGCCGCCGCCGAGCTGTGGGAGACGACCGGCGAGGCGTCGTTCCTGGCGGACTTCGAGAGCCAGGTCGGCACGCCGACCGTCGACGCGAGCTTCGACTGGGGCACGGTCCGCAACCTGGGGCTGTTCACGTACCTCCTGTCGAAGCGCGACGGGCGAGATGCGACGGTCCTCGCGGGGCTGACGGCGTCGGCCACGAGCGTCGCCGACACTCTGACCACCAACGCGCAGGCATCGGCCTTCGGTCGCGGCATCTCCGGTTACTGGTGGGGATCGAACGGTTCGGTCGCGCGGTCGGCGATGAACCTGTGGGTCGCGAACCAGCTCAGCCCGAACGCCAAGTACCTCGACGCGATCGCGCTGCAGCTCGATCACCTGCTGGGGCGGAACATCTACGACCGGACGCAGGTGACCGGTCTCGGCTACAACCCGCCCCTCAAACCGCATCATCGTCCCTCCGCGTCCGACGGAATTTTCGATCCGTGGCCGGGCCTGCTCGTCGGCGGCAGCAATCCCGGCGCGACGGCCTGGACGGACGACACGAACGACTACCAGGTCAACGAAGTCGCCATCAACTGGGTGGCGGCGTTCGTCTACGCGACCGCCGCGCTGACACCCGCACCCTGACGTTCGATGCGGATTTCGTGATATTTTTTTGTGATGACTAGGCACCTCTCGCTTTCCGTTTCTTCCGTCTCGCTCGCGATCCTGATGGCCGCGGGTTGCGCCAGCCCGTCCGGCAACAACATGACCGGAACCGCGGGGACGACGGGGACCGGCGGTACCGGCGGGACCGGAAACACCGGCGGCACCTCGCCCCCGCCGCCGCCCGGGCTCGGCTCGGGCGGACCGTTCGCGTTCCCCCAGAGCCGGAAGTCCGGAGCCTGCACCATCACCACGGTCGCGAACGCGGCGGCGGCGACGAACGGCGCCTACAACAGCTGGAAGAGCACCTTCGTGACGTCGAACGGCGCCGGCGGCTTCCTGCGCGTCCAGAGCCCGCAGCACAGCGGCGGCACCGTGTCGGAGGGGATCGGCTACGGCATGATCGCCGCCGTCTACATGTCCGATCGGCCGACCTTCGACGGGCTGTGGGGCTACGCCAAGTCGCACTTCAACTCCGACAGCCTGATGAGCTGGCAGATCAGCTCGACCGGGTCGATCGTCGGGATGAACTCCGCGACCGACGCCGATGAGGACATGGCCTGGGCGCTGCTGATGGCGTCGGACCAGTGGTCGTCGACGACGTACCTCGATGACGGGCGGGCCGTGATCGACGCGATCTACGGGACAGAGATCGCGGGCGACGGCATGATCAAGCCGGACAAGTACGGCGGAGCGAACAATGGAACGACATACGACCCGGACTACTTCTCGCCCGCCTACTACCGCGTGTTCGCGCGCGCGACCGACAACCCGGTCTGGTCCGGCATGATCATCGACCGCAACTACACCCTCCTCGCGCAGCTGTCCGGACCACACGGCCTCGTCCCCAACAGCACCGACACGGGAACGTTCTCGACGTCGAGCAACTACGGTTACAACTCCTGCCGGATGCCCTGGCGGATCGCGATGGACTACTGCTTCAACGGCGAGGCGCGCGCCAAGACGTACCTCGACCTGATCGGCCCGTTCTTCAGCGGTATCGGCGCCGCCAACATCGGCGACGGCTACACGAACAGCGGGTCGCAAACCGCCGCTAATCACAACATGGCGTTCATCGGCCCGGCCGGCGCGTCCGGCATGGCCGGATACCAGACGCTGCTCGACGGCGCGTTCACGTTCGGCGCCAACGGCGCCGGCGACAACGCCTACTTCACCAACACGCTGCGCGTCGTGACGATGCTGATGATGTCCGGCAACCTCCTCGACTACGCCCACCAGTAGTCGATACCCGCCGGGTCGGGCCGTCTCATGACGTCCTTGCGCGATGACTCATGATGACGCATGCTTCATCATCATGAGTCGTCCGTTGCAGGTCTACCTGAACGAAGAAGACCTCGTGCGACTGGAAGCGTGGTCGCGGGAACGCGGCTGGACGAAGTCCCAGGCCGTCCGCGCAGCCGTACGATCCCTGATCAAACCCAAGGGCCTCGACCCCTTGTTGGACGCAAGCGGCATGATCGAAGGACTGCCCGCGAACCTCAGCGCCGACTTCGACCGACACCTGAACCAGACCTATGTCATCAAGACGCCCCCCTCGCGCGGCCGGAGGAAGACAACCCGCCCGCGTGTTCGTAGATAGCGGCGCGTGGCTGGCGCTGTTCAGCGCCCGTGACGACAACCATTCTGCCGCCGAGGTCTTGTTCCGACGAGCGGCCGGCCACAGGGTTCCGCTGATCACGACGAACTTGGTCCTCGCGGAGGTACACCGCCTGCTGTTGTTTCGCGCCGGTCCCGCGGTCGCATCCGCCGCACTGGCTCGCGTCGACGACAGCGACCTCGTCAGCGTCACCTTCGCCAGCCAGACACACCATCAGGCGGCTCGCGCGTGGTTGGCAAAGCTCTCCGATCAGAAGATCACTTACGCGGACGCGATCAGCTTCGCCGTAATGGACGCCGAGCGATGCCGCGTCGCCATGAGCTTCGATCGCGATTTCTGGCTGGCAGGCTACGAGCTGTGGCAGTAAAGCGCCCCGAGCTAGGGCGACATGTCCCAGAAGTTGCCGCTCATCGCGAGCAACGACAGCACGCCCCAGGACGCGTTGAAGTAGGTGAAGACGCCGCTCGCGTTCATCGCGCTGCCGATGGTCTGGTTGGTGAGGCCGGTCAGGGCGCGCATGACGAAGTCGGGCTCCCCGCCGTCCTCCATCGCCGCCGTGCCGGCAGGACCATAGAAGGCCATCCCCGCCGAATAGTCGCCCAGCGTGCCCGACGGATTTCCGCCCGAGCTGGTGTAGCCGTCCTTCAGCATGTTGATCGACGTCGGCGCCGTCGAGACGTCGAAGCCGACGATCTTGTCGAGGTAAGCCTTCGCGCGGGGCTCACCGGTCTCGCAGTAGTCCATCGCGATCCTGAAGGGCGTGCGGCAGGCGTCGTAGCCGAAGTACGGTCCGTTGGAATCGTTGTTCGGCCCGTTGACGCCCGTGCCGCTCGAGTTGACCCAGTTCGGCACCAGGCCGTTGCTGCCCGACGCGGCGGCCAGGATCGTGTAGCTCTGGTCGACCACCGCCATCCAGCTGCTGTCGCCGGTCACGCGCGCGAACGCGCGGTAGTACGACGGCGCGAAGTACGACGGGTTGGTCTGGCTGGCGCCGCCGAAGTTGTCTCCGGGCTTCAGCGTGTTGCCGTCCAGCGCGTGGGCCTTGAGGTTGCGGATCAGCGTCGACGCGTCGCTGGTGTACGAAGAGGAATTCCACTGCTTGCCCGCCATGATCAGCGCCCACGCCATGTCCTCGTCGCCGTCGGTCGCGCTGCCGCTGCCGGCGGTGCTTCCGCTGGAGCTGATGTTCCAGTTCATCAGACCGTTGCCGTCGAAGTGCGACTTCGCGTACGACCAGAGCGTGTCGAACATCGGCTTGTCGTTCATATAGACGCCGATCAACATGCCGTACCCGATCCCCTCGGAGACCGTGTCGTTGCTGTTCTCGGGCCGGAGGATCCGCGACCCGTCGAAGAACTTGGCCTTCCAGTTCTTGTAGGCGGTCGCGACGTTGTCCGTGTTGTAGACGGCGAGCGTGCAGGTAGCTGAAGCATGGCCCTGCGGATAGGGGAACATGGCGCCGGGCGTGTTCTGGGGGTAGTTCGAGGGGTCCTTCATGACCGGCATCGGTGCGCTGCCGCCCGAGCCGCCGCTACCGCCCGAGCCGCCACCGCCCGTCGTCGTCTGGGGCGTCGCGCACGCCGCCAACGCGCTGCCGCAGATGACCGAAACCAGGAAAAGGGAACCGGGGCGCTGGGGAAACATTCGCGAAACCTCCGAAACTAATTAGGGAAAGCCGTGCGGCTGGACTCTTGACGCACGAAAGGTCGGAGAAGATACTACCCCACCTCGGGCCAGGTCCCGAGACCTGACTGAACATTTCACTCCAACGCAGCATACGAGGATTAGCCATGAAGAAACTCTTGATCGGTCTCGTTACGACTATGGCCTGGGCCCTCGCCGTCACGACGGCCGGGACCAACGCTGGGTGCGGCAGCTCCAAGGGCAGCGGGGGCAGCGGCGGTGCCGACGGCGGCGCCGGCACGGGCGGCAGCATTCCGCTCACTCCGAGCGACACGGGTTTCTTCGACGGCACCAACGCGGCCGGCATCCTCGGCGCCTGGTACTCCTACGGTGACTGGTACAACCCGACGGCCGCGATGGGTGACTGCGCGATCAAGGGCGGCTTCACGGCCGACCAGTGCAGCAACATCGTGTCGCCGGTGCCGGGCACGCCGTTCGCCAGCTCGGCCAACGGCATGTGCACCAACGGGACCGTCGCCAAGGTGATCTCGATGGCGGGCAGCACCAGCCCCGACTACTCGGACATCTGGGGCGCGGGCATCGGGTTCGATCTCAACAACGCCGGAACCGACGACGGCGGCACGGGCGGCAAGCTGCCGTACGACGCGACGTCGTCGACCCACACGCCGATCACCGGCTTCTCGTTCCACATCGACACGCCGCCGACCGGCGGCCAGATGCGTGTCGAGTTCCCGACCAGCAAGATCGTCGGGACGACCGACATCAACTCGGCCTACTGGGGCGGCGCCACCGCCAACCTGTCGCCCTTCACCAAGGGCGGCGACTACAGCTTCCACTTCAAGGACGTGGGCGGCCCGATGTACCTGACCTCGCCGACGCCGTTCGACCCGACGATGATCCTGTCGATGCAGTTCCACGTCGTCAGCAACACGTCGTCGACGATCCCGTTCATGTACTGCATCAGCAACCTGAAGGCGCTGACCGACTAGGTCGCGCAGGTTCCGGGCGGCGCGAGCCGCCGCCCGCGAGCTGAACAGAGGCCACCCCCGGCGCGTCCGCGGGTGGCCTTTTTTCTATCCTCCACGCGTAGCAAGCGGTGCTCTGAGCCGAGCGGGAGGGGCGGATGTCCGGTCGGCCGGAGCGTAGGCGGGCGGTTGGATCGTTCCGCCCGACGGGATTCAAAGCTTGCTCGCGGAGGACGACCGGACACAGCCGCCCCTCCCGCCCCTGCCGAAGAGCAGAGCGAGCGGAGCCGCTACATGACGTCCGGGATCTGGAACATGTCCCAGGCGGGCGTGTGGTTGCTGGTGTTCGCGGGCTGGTTCCAGAGGTAGACGGCCGGATAGTTGACCGTGGGGCCGAACTCGTCGGCGGTGATGGCGGTCATGTACAGCTGCGCGATCGGCCCGCCCGTCGGGTAGTGGCCTCCCTCGCGCCACGACGAGAAGATCAGCCAGTAGTAAACCTTGTTGCCCGACCCGGCGACCTGAGGCGACCACTTCACCCAGTTGTTGTTGATGCCGGGGCTGGCTTGCTGGCCCGTCGGGCACTGCGGCGGATCGTTCGCCGCCAGGCGGTACTTGTTCCCGCCCGTCTTCGCGATGACGTAAATCTCCGTCTTCGGCTGCGAGTACATCCCGTCCAGCGTGACGCCGGCGTTGATGTCCATCTGGTCGAGGGCGGGATGCTGCTGGTTCGACGTGGTCGCGTCCAGCTCGTTGTAGGCGATGTACAGGTCATCCCCGGACAGCGACCCGTAGTACTGCGAGCGGCCGGTCAGCGAGCCATCGCCCGGCACCGGCGTCGCCGCCTGCGCCCCCGTCGTCGAGTAAGGGACGGTGTAAAGGTGGGTGTTCCCGCTGGTCGACAGGCGGCCGGACTTCACCTTGTCGGTCATCGTGAACAGCACGAATGAACCATCGTGGCTCCACGACGGCGCCGCCGCGTACATGCCGTTGACGGGCGCGTAGATCCAGTCCCAGGCCGATCCCTTCAGGCTCATCGAGAAGCTGCCGTTGTTGACGGTCCCCGCTGCGGCGCTCTCCAGGTTGAACCACGCCAGTCCGGACTGCTGGTCCATGTCGTTGCCGTTCCCGGTGCTGCAGGGCGTGAGGCTGCACGTCCCCATCCCGGCGACCATCATGTGATCGCCGGCGGCCCAGTGCGCCTTCGAGAAGCTCGTGATCCCGACCCACGGCTGTGTGATGGCGCCCAGGCCGCCCGCGCCGAGAATGGTCGCAGGCGGCGCGGAGCCGACCGGCGCCGTTCCAGACGCCAGCACCGCCCCCCACGGATAGAAGTCGTTGAACGCGATGTACGAGCCGTCCGGCGTCGACGTGTGGCAGCCGATGCACGTCACGGCGCGCTTGTTGACGCCCTGGTCGTAGGTCTGCATCGCGGCCTGGTTCGGACGCAGCACCTCGACGACGCCCTCGTCGCCGACCGCGAAGCCGCTCAGCACCGTCTCGGTCCCCGTCGGTTTGCCGTTGAAGTAGGTCGTGCCCGACGTCGACCAGTAGACCAGCTTCCCGTCGGCGCCGACCGGCGCGATCGTGAAGTTGCTCGTGCTGCCCATCTGCACGCTGCCGCCGCTGGGCGACGCGCTCCGCACCGTCACCGTGATCGGCATGTCGCGCGTGTGCGAGGCGAGAGCCTGCCAGGTCGGCTTGTCCAGCGTCCACATCGTGTCCGTCGTGTAGACGACCAGATCGTTGCCCTGGTTGGCGGCGTGCAACCGGATCTCGTAAAGGCCCATCCCGCCCGCGTAGCGGAAGCGCGGGCGCAGCCAGTTGTTCGGGAGCAGCGTGTTCATCTGCGGCTCGATGATGCAGGGGCCGCCGCTCGATCCCGTGCCGGGCGCGCCGAAGATCGTCGCCGAGTTCGCAGGCGCGCTGCCGACGATGACCGGCGTCGCCGGGAAGTCCGTGCACATCCCGTTGCACGGCTTCACCATCATCATGCTGCCGCCGAAGCCGCCGATGCCCGGGCCGTTGCCCGTGCCGGTGCCGCCGGCCGAGCCGCTCGACGCGTTTTGCTTCACGCCGGCGCAGCCAAAGGCCGTCGCCAGCAACCCAATCATCGATCCCAAACGAACGACGCGCTTCATCGGTCTCTCACTTCCGCCCTAGTTGATGAAATAGATGTCGTCGACCCAGAAGTCGTAACCCGGCCCCTTGTCCACCGATTCGATCTGGATCGAGGTGACGTGTGTCGGGTTCCAGGGGAAGTGCGCCCCCCAGCCCGCCTGTGTGAATGTCGAATCCGACCATTTGATCGTGTACTGCTTCCAGGTTCCACCCATCGGCAAGCTGAAGGGCTCACCAAAGTTGTCGCTGCACTTGCCGAGGCCGAGCATGCTCTCGTCGCAGTCGCCCCCGTCCGCCATCTTCGTTTCGTCCGTCGTCGGGAACTTCATCCGCAGCGACGCGTCCGAGCTGCCGCCCAGCGCCCAGAACGTGACGCCCCGGTACGGCGTGACGTCGTAAACGACCTTCTTGCTGCCGGTGCCCGCGTCGGCCGTCGGCTCGTTCAGGTCCGCGCCGACGCCGGCGCCCCAGACGCTGCAGCCGGTCCACTGGGCGTGAAGCGCCCGCGTGCCGGTGCCGCCGGGGCGGATGCTGGTCGGCGCGGTGCCGACGTAGACGGCAGGCGGCTCGGGCGCGCGCTCCACATCGGTCAATGGCACCTGCGCGCAGCCCGGGTCCGTCCCCTTCGGGTTGTCGTCGTTGTACGCGAACCAGTGGCCGTTGCGCGGCGGGTCACCGACGTTGACGACCACCGCCGCCGATGCGTCCTCGAAGTCGCTGATCAGGTTTTCACTCCTGATCTCGGCCACGCTGCCGCTCCCTCCGCTGCCGCAGGCGCCCCCGCCCAGCAGCCCCGCGCCCGCCACCGAGAAGACATAGGCCTTCGAGCGGGAACGGAACGAAAAAGCACGCGATTTCATGCGGAAAGACCAATTGTGCATCGGTAAGTTAACCCACGCACCCGCGACACGAACGGCGATCGCGAGCGCCCCCTCGTATAACACCTACATTCGACCACAGCCCCCATACCCAGTCAAGCGAGGGCCGGGCGGTGTCGGGCTAGCGGCCTTCGCGCCGCAGCTCGGGGAACAGCGTGTCCATCAGATCGGCGAGCTCGGAACGGCCCGCCGTGAAGTGGCCCGCGAGATCGCGCGCGAACTCGCGGGCGTTCTGATAGCGCTTGCCCACGTCGAGCGACAGCGCCTTGCGCAGCACGTCCGCGGCCATCGGCGGCAGCTCGCCCAGCTGATTGAACTCGCTCTGCGCCGGACCGATCGCCGCGCGCACCAGGCGGTTGAACATCGTCTCGTCCTGGTACAGGAACTGCGCGGTCAGGCAGTAATAGAGAACCACCGCCGCCGAAAACAGATCGGATCGGAGATCGACGGTCTCGCCGCGCGCCTGCTCGGGGGACATGAAGCTGACGTTCCCCTTGATCATCCCGACCTCGGTCTTGCTCATCCGCCCTTCGGCCTTGGCGATGCCGAAGTCGGACAGCTTCACCTCGCCGCGCGCCGACACCAGGATGTTCCCCGGCGAGACGTCGCGGTGGACGATCAGCAGGTTCCGCCCCTCCGGATCGGTGCGCGCGTGCGCGTACGCGAGCGCCTCCAGCACCTCGTGCATGATGTAGAACGCGACCGGCACGCTGAGCGATCGGCCGAACACCTCGACGTGCCGGCGCACGAGCCGCTCCAGATCGCGGCCGTGGATGTATTCGAGGGCGAGGAAGTACTCCTCGCCGACACGCCCGAAGTCGAACACCGGAACGATGTTCGAGTGCACCAGGCCCGACTGCAGCCGGCCCTCGTCGATGAACTGGTTGACGGCGTCACGGCTGCGGGCCAGGTGCGGGTGCATGCGCTTGACGACGAAGTAGCGGACGAACCCTTCGGCCCCGTGCGCCGCGGCGATGAAGATCTCCGCCATGCCGCCCTCGCCGATCCGCTCGAGCAGCCGGTAGCGGCCCAGCGTCACGCCCGGACCGGCCGGCGGCGTCTCCAGCATCACCGCCGCGGTCGCGACGGCCTGACCCGGGGCGCCGGCCGCTGCCGGGGGCGCCTCGGCGCCGGGCGCGAAGCCGGCCTGACCGGGCGGGCGCAGATCCTTCGTCCGCTGGATCTGTTCCTTGGTGGGCGGGCGGGGTCGCTGGCCGCTGCCCATCGGCCGCGTGATCACCATCGGGTTGTCGCTGTCGACCTTCTGGCGCCGCCGGCCCGAGAGCTGGATCGCCAGGCCCGCCGCGCCGAGCAGCATGCCGCCCGCGCCGATGAAGAGGCCCAGTCGCGATCCGCCGGGAGGACCCGGCATGACCGGCAGCACGGCGTCCAGCCAGAGGCTCCGGTCGATCGGGACCGCCAGCCCCGAATGCCCGTCCTCGAAATTGATGACGCCGCCCTCGGGCGCCTTGTCCTCGCGCCCGACCATCATGCCGAGCGTGGTCTGGGCCGTGTCGGGTCCGGCGGTGGCGAGCAGCTTCTTTCCGTCGGACAGCGCGACCGCCGTCCCCGCGGCGTCCGCGACCGACTGCAGCGCCGACCGCTCGAACGGCGTCCCGAGGATCACGATCGCGCCCGACGCGTGGCGCTTGCCGCGCGGCACGCGGGCGGCGGCGAACAAAAACGCGCGTCCCTGGATCGTCGTGACGCCGGAGGCGGCGCCCGCCTCGCGGGCCTGGCGCACGGCGGCCGTGCCGTTGAGATCGGCGGAGCTCGAGCCCAGCATCGCGAGCGCGCCGTTGGCCGTCACCAGGCCGGAGAGCGGAAACTCGGTGCGGTAGGGCGCCCACCAATCCTCGTTCTCGAGCAGATCTTCGAACGTGTGAGGATCCGCGTCCAGGTCCAGCGCCGACACGATCTCGGGCAGGCGGGCCGCCGTCATCGCCTTCGGCTCGAGCGAGCGCGCGGCGCCGGTCAGCGCCTGCTCGACCCGAGGCCGAAGCGCGGTCGCCGCCGCCCGCAGATCCTCGTTGCCACCCCCGCCCCCGAACGAATGCGTCTTCGCGAACACCCCCGTCGCGATCATCAGCAGCCCCACGGCGATCAGCAACGCGCCGACCACGCCGCTACCGCGCGTGGCGACGCGTTTCTCGCTCGTGGGAGCCGCCTCTTCACTCATCGTATGAGCCGTAGGCCTGTCCGCGCTTGTTGAGGTGGGGCTTGACCGACATCGCTTCCGACGCAAACGAGACCGTGCCGCCCTTCGCGGTCACGTCGACCTGCTGGGACACCGGCTTCAGCGTCGGGCTCCAGAGAACGATCTTGCGCGTTCCGACCGGCACGCCGGCCAGCGAGAACGATCCGTCGGCGGCGACGCGCGTCCAGTGGTTGTTGGGGACCACCAGCACGTCGGCCCGCATCTTCGAGTGGATGTTGCAGTAGATCTCCACCGGACCGGGCTTGAGCAACACGACCGGCGGAGACGTCTCGCCGCCCTTGACCGACCCGAGATCGAACGAGTTGCCGGGCGCCGTCGAGAACACATTGTGAATGACCGTGTCCTGGTTCGGGAACACCACCTTGGTCCCGAGCGGCACGACCGTGACGCGCGGGGTGAACTGTTTGTCGCGCTGCTTGATCTCGACGGTGTGCCCGCGCGCGCTCGACCGGAGACCGTCGATGTAGACGTACGCTTCGCCGATCGGCTGGCCGCTGTTCGTCTTCACGCGGCCGGTGATGGTGGCCGCCTCGTGACCCGAGCCGCCGCTCGGCTCCTTGGATGCTTCCCCGCCGCCGCCCTTCCCCGCGCCCCCCATTGACGACGGCGGAGGCGGCGAGAGCGCCGACATGTCGCCGCCGCCCGCCCCCCCGCCCGACTGCAGGTACTTGATGATCCCGTCGTAGCGCTGCTGCTCGGCCTGCAGCAGTTGCTGGATCAGCTGCAGCTGCTGGCGTTGCGCCGCCAGCTCCTGTTTGAGCTGCCCAACCTCGCCCTGCAGGCGCGCGACGTCCGCGGCCTCGGCCGGCGCGGCCATGGCCGGGGCGGCGGGCGCGAACACGGCCGCGAACAGCACGCTCCAGCCGAATGCGCGAATGAACTTCGCTGTCGCCATCATTCCCCCTCGGGTTTCGGATTTTGGTCCATGCATGGTCATTGCGTCAAAAGCCCAGCACGAGGCTGGTGGTGAGGATGTCGTTCTTGACGGCTGGGACGCCGCTCGGAAAATACTCGCCGTTCTTCAGATACTCGGCCTTCAGCACGGCCCGCGTGGTCAGCACCCAGCGCAGCCCCGCGGTCACGCGCCATGACTTCGTGACATACAGCCGCTGGTCGGACAACCAGACCAGCGCGTCGCGAAATTCGCCACGGCCGAGCACGCCGAACGACGACGTCAGCATCACGTCCGCCTCCAGGTAGGCGCCCTGGTGCAGATCCAGGCCGTACACGTTCTGCGACGCCTCGCCGTGGGCCTTCCCCTTCATCCACTGGCCCTTGAGGTCGAGGTGGCCCCAGTGCCCCATCAGATCGAAGCCGTAGAACCACATCCAGTAGTTCGTGTCGGTCGCGCGATCCTGCGGGCCGCCGCTGGCCGAGGCGCCAATCTCCAGCGACAGCGGCAGCCGGATGGCGAGACGTCCGCTCATCGTCTTCCCGGCGTTGCTGTCGATCTCGTCGTAGAAGTGGAATTGCTCGGTCGTGTTCGACCCGTTGGTCAGCGCGGCCGCCACCACCAGCCAGTCGCCGGTACCGAACTTCGTGCGGAACTTCAGCCCCAGCGCCGTGCCGGTCGTGTAGCGCGAGATCAGCGACGGCGTGATGCCGAAGCGCTTGTCGGACTTGCGGTCGCGGTATTCGATCCCGAACACCGAGTCCATCTTGCCGACGAAGATCGACGTGCGCTGCGACTCCGTCGGCAGCCATTCGACCTGCGCGATGTCGACGTCGAACGAATCGCCGAGCGCGAAGTCGCTGCCCGTGCGCGGCGTGAAGTTGACGCTGGCCGACACCAGCGCGGTCGGCGTCAGCGCCGAACGCAGCGCCAGGTTCACCTCGTTGAGGATGAATCCGGGCGCGCCGCGCGAGTTGATGCTGTCGAAACGGGTGACGCCCGGCGCGGTCCCGAGATCGGCCACCTCGCCGCGCGAGTTCACCGCCGGTGACAGGATGTCGCCGAAAAACACCCAGCCGTACTGGCCGGCGTACTGGGGAAAAAATACGTGCCCGAAGTCCTCGAGGTAGCCCGATCCGTTTCCCTGAGGCGCGAAGAAGCCGAAGTCGACGTAGCCGCCCACCTGCACGGTCGGCTGGTTGTTGCGGACCAGCGCTTCCGACTGCGCGAGCCGCTGCTCGAACGCGGCGGTGTCGAGAACGACGCCCGCCGATTGATCACTTTCGTCCTCGCCTTCGTCCGCGGGGCCCTGCGCGCGCACGCGCGCGGGCATTCCGATGACGCCGGCGCACAAAATGGTCAGAAGACCAATCCACCTCGGGGCAGCCCTGACTGGCATACGTGACCTTGCACATCGGAACCCGTAGCGCCGGCTACAGTCTCGCGATGCGCTACGGGTCACATACATTGCCTAGACGGGTGATTATCAGCCGGTAACAGGCGCAAACCACAAGCACAAAACGGCACTGGCCATCGGCAAAGGGTCGCTTCCACGCTGCGCGGTCAGTCGGGTCGGGATCGGAGAGAACTAAGTGATTGCAATGAGTTAGCCTCGGGTTCCGCACGTCGCTGGGCCCAGGGCGGCGGAAAACCGCCCGGCAGGTCTGCGATGTTCGGCTGCCTGCTTCGTGCGCGGGCTAGCGAATTCGCGATAAAGTGATCGGCCGTAGCAAGCGATGAAGGTTTAGCGTGAGGTACTCGCTTCTCCCCGGCGGATTGTTGGCGGTGGCCATCGTTGGATCCGGTCTGGCCTGTAGCCAGGGGCCACTGACGGATGAGGAGATGACGCAACTGCGCGCGTTCACGCTGCCGGCGAATCCGCCCACCGATCCGTCGAACATGTACTCGGGCATGTACGCGTCGGGCAACACGGACCCGGCGAAGCTGGGCAAGCGCCTCTACTTCGACGGCGGCTATTCGGGCAAGCTGCTCGCGCCGTTCAACGTCGCGAAGGACGTCAACGGCGCGCTGGGCGCGGCGGGCCAAGACCAGTTGGTGTCGTGCGCGTCGTGCCACGATCCGGCAAACGGCGGGGCGGACCGCCGGTCGCAGCCGAACGCGACCAGCCTGGGCGCCGGGTACACGGGCCGCAACGCGCCGACGGTGATCAACGCGGCCTACTCGCCGACCTGGCAATTCTGGGACGGACGCGTCGATTCACTCTGGAGCCAGGCGCTCGCGCCGCCCGAGGGCGGCGCCGAGTGCAACAGCAACCGGCTGCACGTGGTGCACTTCATCTACGACCATTACCGCGCCGACTTCAGGGCCGTGTTCGGCGACGCTGCGCTGCCCGACAGCATCGCGACCCTGCCGCCCGACGGGCGGCCGGGCCTGAATCCGGATCCGAGCATGCCGTGCACGCCCAGCGACGTGAACGAGCCGTTCAACGACGCGTATGACTGCCTGGCGGACGCCGACAAGATGATCGTCGACCACGCCTACGCCGACTTCGGCAAGGCGATCGCCGCGTACGAGGGCATGCTCATCAGCCAGAACTTCGAGCCGTCGCCGTTCGATCGCTTCATGGCGGGCGACACGAACGCGATGTCGCCGGCGGCGATCCGCGGCGCCAGCCTGTTCGTCGGCCACGCCGGCTGCGCGGAGTGCCACAACGGCCCGACCTTCACGGATCACCAGTTCCACAACATCGGCGCGCCGCAGGCCGGCGAGTACGTGAAGCTGCCCGACAACGGTCGCTACGACGGCGTCGGCTCGCTGACGAGCGCGACCTTCATCTTCAACCGCGGCAACGCCGAATTCAGCGACAACACCGACGACACCACCTACATCCAGGCGCTGTCCGGACCGGCGCCCGACTCGATGAAGGGCCAGTTCAAGACGCCGACCCTGCGCAACGTCAGCAAGACGGCGCCGTACATGCACGACGGCTATTACCAGTCGCTGTGGGACGTCGTGAACCACTACAACTTCGGCGGCGCGACCGGCACCTACGTGGGCGAGAGGGACCCGGCGATTGCGCCGCTGATGCTGACCGACGCCGAGCTGTCCGACCTGGTCGAGTTCCTCGAGGCGCTGGAAGACGGCGACAACCCGACCGCCGGCGACGACCTGCCGGGCGGGCTCGTCGCCCCGCCGCTGCCTCCGTAACCGTCGTCAGCGCAGCGTACCGAGATTGCGGGCGGCCTGCTGGAACACCGCGACCGCCGCGGTCGGGCGGCGGGCCAGCATCGGATCGTTGAAGTCGATCTTGAACAGGCCGAAGCGGCCCCGGAACCCGTGCGACCACTCGAAGTTGTCGATCAGCGACCAGTGCAGGTAGCCGATGACGTCGACACCCTCGGCGCGCGCGCGGTCGATGGCGTAGAGGTGCGCGCGCAGGAAATCCGCGCGCTGGACGTCGCGGCCGTCGGCGACGCCGTTCTCGGTCACGAACAGCGGCCAGCCGCGGTGCGCGTAGCGCACGAGCAGGCGATAGAGGCCCTCCGGGTAGATCTCCCAGCCGAGGTCGTTGCGGGGCCGCTCGGGCGCGGCGGCGACGTCGTAGGGATGGGCGCGGTCCAGCCGGCCGACGATCAGATCGCGCGTGTAGTAGTTGATGCCGAGGTAATCGAAGCTGCCCGCCAGCGCCGGAAAGGGCTCGTCGATGTCGATCACGCCCGGCAGCACGACGCGGACGCGCCCCAGCGTCACCGCGTCGAGGAACGATTCGTCGTAGAACCAGTCGGCGGCGCCCGCAACGATGCCGTCGACGGGCCGCGCCGAATAGGGGTCGAAGATCCGTAGGTTCTGCGCGATCCCGATGCGCGTCGCGTGGCCGTCGCCGTCGGCGTCGGCGCGATCGCTCTCGCGCAGCGCGCGCGCCATGAGACCGTGGGCGCGCATCAGCGCCGCCAGCGCCAGCGCCGCGCGCCGCGGATCGCGCGCGCCCGGCGGCCACTGCCCGGCCAGGTAGCCCTTGGCGACCAGCACATTGGGCTCGTTGATCGTGCACCACCAGTCGACGACGTCCCCGAACGCGGCGCCCGCGCGCGCGGCGAACGCGGCCAGCGCGGCCGGGGCGCCGTCCCAGTCCCAGCCGCCGCGCGCGGCGACCCAGGTCGGCAAGGTGAAATGGTAGAGCGTCACGATCGGCGTGATGCCAGCCGCGCGCAGCCCGACGAACATCTCCCGATAGCGCGCGGCGGCGGCCTCGTCCCACGCGCCGGGCGTCGGTTCGAGGCGACTCCATTCGATGCCCAGGCGGTAGGCGTTGGCGCCGATCAGCTGAAGCGCGGCCAGATCGGACCGCCACAGGTCCCACGAATCGGCGATGCGCGCCGCGCTGGCGCCGTCGGCGACGTGCGGCGTGCCGTCGGGGTAGCGCCCCTTCTCCCACTCGGTCCAGTCGTTGTGCGTCTGGCCTTCGATCTGATGCGCCGAAGTCGCCGCGCCGAGGAAGAACCCGCGGGGCGCGCCCGCGAGCAGCGGGGCCGCGGCGATGTCGGCCGCGGAGAACGTCACCGGCCGCGCGCAGCCGAGCGAGGCGGCGCCGATCAAGAGGCCGATGACGGCGCGCCAGGGCGCGGAAACACGACGCGCCGAAACACGACGATCGTCACCTGGCGGGTCGGAAGCCATTCGCGCGCGAATCCCTCCAGGGTATTTTCGCGCAGCCCGGCCGCAGGATCGAGCGACAGGATCAGACGCCGGGATCGGTTGAGACCGATGACGACCTCGTAGTGGGCGATCGCGCGCCCCCCGGTCAGCGCCATCGGCTTCGCCAGGCCGACCAGCACCGGGCGGCCGCGCGCGAGCTGGCGGGACAGATCCTCGAACGTTCCGGAGACGACGAACGCGTCCAGGCCCCGCGCGCGCGCCACGTCGCGCAGCGTGCCGGCGCGAACATCGCCCCCGGCGAGCTCCGGCGATTCGTCGGCCGCTGGCGGCACGTGAAAATGCGCCAGCACCATCGCCAGCGCGGCGGGCCCACAGTCGTGAAGGCCGCGCTGGGCGACGAACGGCACGTCGGGCACGACCTGCCAGTCGGGATCGCGCGCGATCGCCGCCATCCCGCCCGGCACGTCGCGCGCCGATCCGGTGTAACAGGCGGGCGCCGCGAGCACGACTGCGAGCATGAAGCCTCTGCCCGCGGCGCCCCAGTTCACGGTCAAATGACCAGGATGAGCAGAATGATCACGAGCGCCAGGACCAGGCCGCTCCCGAAGTAGACGTAGACCATTCCGCCCCTGAAGTCCTGCACGCCCTGCGACTGCTGCTCGCGGCGGGCGTACTGCGACGCCTCGTCACCCGCGGCCAGCTTGCTCACCGCGCTCGCCACCGTCGTCGCCACTTGCAACGCCTCGGCCGCGATCGGCGCGGGCTTCGGTTCCGATCTCGCCAGCGCGGGGGCAGCCCCCGAGAGCATCGAGATCAATATCAACCCCACGACTCCCGTTCGGAGTGCTCTCATTCCCACCCTCCTCTCTACCTTTCCCGCAAGCTAAGCATCAGCAAATGGCTTACAACCTCGAGCGCAGCCTCCGCGGAAGCACGGCCGTGGACATGCTAAGAAACGGTCATGGCCGACAACGCCTCACCGCCCCGGCGATCGTTGATCGCGCGCCTGTGGGGTCTGATCATGTTCGTGCTGGTCGTGGGCGCGCTCGCATCGTCCGCGTACCTCTATGCGCGGCTGCGGCGCGAGGAAGCGGCGCGCGCCGCGCTGGCGACGGAGGTCACGGCGTTCGGACCGCGCTTCGAGCAGTTCAAGTCCGCGGTGCGCGACGTCGGCAAGCAGCTGTCGACGACCGTGTTCCAGGAGGTCGACCTGGGCGCGTCGGGCTGGCAGCCGATCGCGGGTGGCTTCTACGTCATCGACCTCGCCGTGTCGCCGACGGACAAGGGGATGCGCATCAGCGGCAAGATCGTGAACCCGACGTCGGTCGTCCACGAGACGGCGCAGTTCTCGGTGCGCGTCGACGAGCATCGCGCCACGTTCGCGCTGGTCCGCGTGGCGCCCGGTGTTGCGCAACCGTTCGAGGTGACGCTGGCCGGCGTCTCGCCCGGCTCGGCGAAGAAGGCGTTCTTCGCGCTGGACAGCTCGACGATCAATTTCTCCAGCTCGACGACCCGCAAGCGCTCTGACGCCGGGCCGCTCGACACCGACAAGCTGCTGAAGTAGCCCGACGGGCCGGTCGAATTTTCGACGGTCTTGCGACAAGGTATGCCTTCGCTGTCAGGCTTCACCCATCCGATCTATCGTTGGCGGAGGTGAAGGGTCCGGATTCGCGGGGCCTTCGCCTTGGCCTGAAGGTTGCTGGCAAGGGAGCAGAACAGAGCGGATGCCCCGGGAGGTTCACATGATCGCCGTGCCTGCCGTACGCTGGTCTCGATTGCATCGCTGGGGATTCGTGATCGCCGTCGCAGCGCTGTGCGGCTGCCCCCATCGCCCGCTGCCCGCGGGCAAGCAGACGACTGCGCCGACCGTGCCGCAGCGACCCACTGTCTACGCCGCGACCAACCGCAACGTCGATCTGCTGTTCCTGATCGACAACTCGTCGTCGATGCGGCTGTCGCAGGACAACCTGCGGCGGAACTTCCCCGTCCTGATGCAGCAGCTCCAGGACCTGCCCGGCGGCCTGCCCAACATCCACGTCGCCGTCGTCTCGTCCGACATGGGCGCGGGCGACGGATCGATCGCGGGTTGCGATGCGACCGGCGGCGACAACGGCATCTTTCAGCACGCGCCGCGCGGCAACTGCAGCACGACCGGCCTCGCGAGCGGCGCGACGTACATCTCGAACGTCGGGGGCGTCAGCAACTACACCGGCAACCTGGCGGACGTGTTCACCTGCATCGCTGCGCTGGGCGAATCCGGCTGCGGCTTCGAGCATCAGTTCGCGGCGATCACGCGCGCGCTGGGCGTCGACGGGCAGGCCGCGCCCGCCGAGAACATGGGCTTCCTGCGCCCCGACGCCCTGCTGGCGATCGTGCTGATCACGAACGAGGACGACTGCTCGGCGGCGCCGGGCGTGGCGCTGTACGACACGACGTCGAACCGGAACATGGCCTCCGAGCTGGGCCCGCCCGCCAACTTCCGCTGCAACGAGTTCGGCCACCTCTGCGGCGGCGCCCCGCCCCAGCGCGACGCGCCGAACGAGAACGTCAACGCCCTGGTCAGCTACGACAACTGCACGTCCAACGAGACCGATCGCTACCTGCTCGCGGTTCGCGACACCGCGGACCGGATCAAGTCGCTGAAGGCCGACGACGGTCAGATCATGGTCGCGGCGATCACCGGACCGGCGGCGCCTTACGTCGTTCACTGGAAGAATCCCAGCTCACCCGACACGTCGTGCGGCGCGGCCTCGTGCCCGTGGCCCGAGATCGGACATTCCTGCCTGGCCACCGACGGCAGCTTCGCCGATCCCGCGGTGCGCATCAGCGAGCTGGTCGGCGATTTCGGCACCAACGGCAGCCTGCTGTCGATCTGCGACGACGACTTCGCGCCGGCGCTCGGCAACATCGGCGACATCATCGTCAAGTACGTCAACGCGCCCTGCATCCTCGGGCGGGTCGCCAAGGTGCCCGGCTCGGCCCAGTACGACTGCACGGTCGTCGACGCCGACACGGGTAACCGCGTGGCGTCGTGTGACGAAACGGGCGGCGCGGGCGCGTGCTGGAGCCTCGTCGGCGGCGGCCCCAACTGCGGCGGCGTCTCGGTCGTCGTACAGGCCGATCCGGCCAGCACCAACGCCACGCCGGGAAACCTGACGGTCCGCTGCAACATGTGCATCCCGGGCACGCCCGAGCCCGACCGCGACTGCCCATAAGACTCCGCTCGACTTTGGGTTGAGGGGGCCGCGGTCTGTGTGTGCCCCTCCGTGCTCAAACAGTCCTCGCGGGTCGGGCCCAGATCTTCTCGGCAGACTCAGCAGACCGCTGCGGAACTGCGCGCGGAGGGGCACACACAGCCCACGTCCTTCTCAACCCGACGTTTCGCTACGCCTTGAAACGGGTAGCTTTCGCGCGGAGTGAAGCGCCGTAGTCGAGGAGCCGTGGACGTTGTGTTCCCGTCCCGCGCGCAGTTCCCGGAGCGGCCACGGACGCGTGCCTAGTAGATCCGGGGTCTGCCGCGTAGGGGTGTTTGAGCACGGGATGGGAACACGACGGCCGCGGCCCCCGGGCGAAGAAGTGAACGGAGCCCACACAGACCGCGGCGCGTTCAGGGCGTGATCGTCATCGGTGTGCCGCTGTATGAGAAGGTCGCGTCGGGCTTGGGCTGGAACGAGAAACCGACTGCCTTCCCGGGCGACAGACGCACCACCTGGAAGGTGCGCGGATCCGGGATCATCGTCGGGAAGGAGCCTTCGCGCGGTCCGATCGTCAAGGTGCCGGCGGCCTCGTTCCAGGCGATCGGGATCCGGGTGAACTGGCCGCTCTCGTAACCGTTGTCGACCCCCTGGTCTTCGTAAAGTGAGAACGACGCGTCGGCGCCGGAATAAACGTAGAGCGTGATCGGGTCGGCGGGCGCCTCGTCAGTGTACTGCAGCTCGGGCCCCACGGGCACGATCGATCCGGCGCGCGCGAAGACCGGCAGGGCGTCGAACGGCGCCGGCGCGACGATCGTCTGGCCGCCGGCCACGAAGCCGCCGGTCCAGAAGTCGTACCAGCCGGCGGCGGGCGGCAGGTAGACGGGGCGGGTCGTCGCCTGGAAGGTGGTGACCGGCGCGACGAGGAACGCCGGACCGAACATGTATTCGTCGCTCACCTCGAGCGACGTCGGATCGGTCCGGAAGTCCATCACCAGCGGCCGGAGGATCGTCGCCCCGTCCTGCGTGACCGCGCCGGCGAGCGCGTAAACGTAGGGGAGCAGCCGGTACCGCAGGCGATCGAACTTCAGCATCGCCGCGTAGGCGGGGCTGCTGTCGCCTCCGAGCTGCCACAGCTCGCGCGGCGGGGCCTGCCCGTGGACGCGCAAGATCGGCAGGAATGTCGCCAGTTCGAACCAGCGCGCGTTCAGCTCCTGCCACTCGGCGGCGTCGGCGGGCGCCTGCGGGCTGGCCGCGAACCGATCGGGGACCGCGAAGCCGCCGCTGTCGAGCGTCCAGTACGGCACCCCGGACAGCGAGAAACCGAGGCCGGCGGGGATCTGCTTTGCCATCGCCGACCACGTCGACGTGATGTCGCCCGACCAGGTGACCGCCGCGTTCCGCTGCTGCCCCGCGAACCCGCTGCGGGTCAGGATGAACACGCGCTGATCGGGCGCCGCCGCGCGCTGCCCCTCGTAGATCGCCTGGCTGTTGACCAGCGCGTACGCGTTGTGGACGCGCGCGCCGCTGCCGAGGGCGGTCGGGTTCATGTGCGCGCTGTTGGT